>JAUNIP010000032.1 GCA_030523425.1 Coriobacteriia bacterium | reverse complement strand
GGCGCCCGGGGTCACCGTCTGCGTGACGGTGCGCTCCACCTGCCCGTTCACGGTGCCCGTCAGCGTCAGTTCGATGCTGGCCGGCAGGTGGTCAGCCGCATTCGTGCCGGCCCACACCTTGTTGGCGGTGAAGAAGGTCTTGTCCGGCGTGTAGGTGTTCAGGATGTCGTAGCCGGTGATGGTAGGCGTGAAGCCCTCCATGGGCATCTCGTCCACCTTGTAGGTAATCTGCTGCCCGTCGGCGGTGTGCCCAGGCAGGTCAGTGAAAGTATAGGCCCAGTTGTCGGCCGCGCTCACCCACTTGTAGGCGCCGCGCACCAGCGTGCCGCTCTCGTCCAGGCCGCCCACCACCACGAACACTTGCTGGGGCAGCGGGTCGCCTTCAGGCACGTCCTTCCAGGTCTTGGTGCCGGCCACGGTAACCGTGTCCGGCGCGTAGATGTTGGTGATGTCGAAGCCGGCGTCGGTGGCGGTATAGGTGGTGGTGAAGTACGGCACGGCCTGTTCTTCCACCGTGTAGGTGATGGCCTGGTTGTCGGCCGTGTAGGCGTCCAGGTCCGCAAACTCGTAGGTCCACGTGCCGTCCGCGGCTTGGGTGACCACCTGCGTGTCGGTGCGTACCACGGCGTCGCCGGCGGTGCCGGTCAGGCGCAGGGTTATGGAAGCAGGCTTGCTGTCGTAGACGCTCATGTTGGCCCACGTCTTCGTGCCGGAAACGGAAGTCTTCGCAGGCGCGTACGTGTTCACAATGTTGAAGCCCTTCACCGCCGTGGTGAACTGCGGCACGGCGTCTTCGGTCACGGTGTAGGCAATCAGCGCGCCGTTTTCGTACTGGTACAAGTTGTCGAAGCTGTAAGCCCAGTTGTCGGCGGCGGTGACGGTCTTGCTTTGCACCTTCGTGCCGTTGGCCAGCAGATTCACGGTTATCTGCGCAGGCAGGCTGTCGTTGCTGTGCAGGCCCGTCCACGTCTTCGTGCCAGAAACGCTGGTGGTGGCCGGCGTGTGGCTGTTGGTGATGGCGAAGCTGCCGGTCTGGCCCGCGGTCAGGGTCAGGCTGGTGGGTTCATAGCTGGTAGTGTAGCCGTCAACGGCAGTTTCCGTCACGGTCCACACGCTCATCGTGGTGGTGCCTTCCTTATACACCGGCAGGTCCTGGAACGTGTAGGTCCAGTTGTTGGCGGCGGAAAGAGTAGCCGTGGCGTAAGCCGTGGTAGCACCATCGCGGTAGAGCTTCACGTTCACGCTGGTGGGCCGCAAGCCGTCGCGGTTGTCGCCGTCGTCCCAGGTCTTGGTCACCGTCAGGTCCCCCGTGGGGAAGGTGTTGTTCACGGTGGTGGTGAAGACGCCGTTCGCATAGGTCAGGGCTGCATCGGCGGTGGTCAGGTTCGTGTCTTCGATGTTCACCCACGTGGTGCCGTTGTCGTAACTGACGGCCGTCTCACGCAGTTGGTAGTCGTAGTCGGTCACGGTGCCGTCGGAGTTCACGCGGGCGTGGCGCAGCAGGTTGGCGTCCCAGGTCTGGGGGCCATCCGCCAAGTCCACGGTGGTGAAGTCCACGGTGAAGCCCGTGGGCACCCAGTCGGGCGTGGTGCCCGCACTCTGGTCCAGCGCGAAGCGCAGGGTGGTGGGCAGTTCGCCTGCGTCCACCAGGTCCTGCACGTCGGTGGCGGCGATGGTGGTCCCGTCGGGATAGAGCCACGTCTTGGACACCTGCACGTCGGCCGTCTCCAGCGTGTTGGTGATGGTATAGCCGTCGGCTGCGCTGCCAGTCACCGTGCTGGTGCAGTTGGGTTCCCACAGGTCGCCGTACAGGATGCCCATGGCCGTCTCGGCCACGGTGTAGTCGATGAGCGTGCCGGCGTCGCGGTACTTGTACAGGTTGGTGAAGCTACCGGTCCAGCTGTTGCCGTCGTTCAGCTTCAAGGTGCTGCCTTCAACGGCCGTGTCATCCATGTAGAGTTGCACGGTCAGGTCGTTCGGAAGGTTCTGCACCTTCGTGGGATACATCTGGCCCACCCACGTCTTGGTCACGGGCACGTTGATGCGCTCCGGCACGTGCGTGTTGGTGATGGTGGCGCTCTTCGCGTCTGTCGGAGCAAGCGTGGTGGTGCTGGTGGTGGCGCCCTCAATCATGTAGCTCACCGTGTAGCCGGTGCTCACCTTCGTGGTGTCCACCGTAATGGCCGCTTCCTCCACGGTCCACGTGCTAGCGGTCGGCGTGCCGCCGGTCGCCACGTCCTGGTAGGCGGGCAGGTAGTCGAAGGTGTAGGTCCAGTTGTTGTTCGCGCTCAGCGTGGCCGTGGCGTAGGCGGTGGTGGCGCCGTCGCGATACAGGTTCACCGTCACGCTGGCGGGCCGCACGCCGTCGCGGTTGTTGTCGTCGTCCCAGGCCTTCGTCACCGTCAGGCTGCCGTAGTTCAGCGTGTTCGTGGCCGTTACCGCGCCGTTCGTCGCGGTGAAGTAGCCGTTGTCGTTCGGCACCACATTGGCGTAGTAGCCCGCATCCTGGTAGGTGGTGCCGTCGTAGGAAACCTGCTCGTGCACGCGCCAGGTGAGGGCCTTGCCGTCCTTGTCGTAGGCGGGCAACTTGGCGTTCCACGTGGGTCTGCTCAGCAGCTCTGCAGGCGTATGCTGCACGGAAAGGCCGCTGTCAGTCCAAGCGGTGTCACCCGCCACCTGGTATTCCGCCGAAAACTGCAGCTTCACAGGCATCAAACCAGCATCTATCAGGCGCTGGGCCAGAGTGGCGTTAATGGCAATGACATTGCCTTTGCTGTCCACCCAGTTCTTCGTGAAGGTCACGTCGGTGGTCTGCAGCGTGTTGGTTATCTTGCCGCCCGCCGTGATGGATGGGTTGTCAGCGCTGTAGGCGCTGGTGGTAATCACGTTGCCGTTGGAATCCAGCAGCTCTTCCTGCACCCGGTAGACAATCTTCTGCGGGTCGCCGGCGTTCGTCTCGTTGCGCGGCCAGTACTGGTACAAGCCTTCCCACGTTACGCTGCCCGAGCCCGTGTTGTTGTCGATGGTCACCGTCTGGGCCGTGGCCTGGTCCAGGTGGACGTCGTCAAAGAACTGATTCTTGTTGGTATCGTCAATCTTCACCAGCGTGCCAGCATCGTCCATGCGTTCCGCGTACAGCTGGTAGCGTACGGTGGGCCGGGTCAGCGAAGCCCACGCGCCGTCATCCTTGAACGTCTTGGTGAAGGCGGCCGACGTGGTGGCCCGGGGAATGTCGTCCAACGTGTTGGTGAACGAGCAACTCACGGCGCCTGTGCCGGCGTTCACCACAAACCCGGTGTTTTCGGTTTGGGTGTAGTCCAGGGTGGTAAGCGTGACCGTATCCTCGTTCACGTTGAACAGGTTGGCCAATTGGGCGGTGCCGCCCGACGGCATGGGCAGGCTCAGCGTGGCGGTCCACCTGTCACCCGGCGGATAGGTGCTCGACTTGGCCAGGGTCACCTTGGTGCTCTCGATCCCATCCTTGCTAGAGAAGTACACTTCAAGAGAAATCGGGCGCGTGTCATCGCGGTTGGAATTATCCACCCAGTCCTTTACCACGGTTATCGGAACGGTACCCACCGTGTTGTTCAGCGTGCAGGTGGTGCCAGTGTCGGAAACCGTGCGGGTAATCTGGCCGGTTATTGCCTTCCACGGGGTGCTGGGCGCCTGCAGCGTGTCATTGACGGCGTCATCGGCGTAGTACCAGGTGGTGGTGCCATCGGCCCACGTCAGACCCTCCACCACGCGGTAGGGAATCTCTACGTCCATTGGGGAGCTCTGAGACGTTGCCGTATATCTGGGCAGGTCGGCGTAGCTGATGCTCATATTGTTGTAGGTGGACTGGGTAAGGTCCGACACCTTCCAGGTTTTGCCCAGGTACGTACCGCCAACCACGTTTGCGTCCGTCTTTTCAGCGTTGGCGCCAATACGAAGGTATACCTCGGCATACTGCCCATCAGGATCGGTATCGTCGATGAACTTCCATTTGTTTTGGGCACCTGGAGCAGTACCAGGCTGGTAGCAGTACTGCACCGCCAAGGTCACGTGGGTAGGCAGCGCGTCTTTGTAGTTGCTAAAGCGGCTGAAATCGGCCCAGGACAGGGTTTCGCCCGTGGCCGCATCAATCCACTTCTTCGCGCCGGAAACCGAGACCGTCTTCAGCGTGTTGGTTGCCGTAGTGCCGTCAAAGACGTGCGTATACAAAAAGCTTATGGAGCCACCCGCATCGTTGTAGCTGCCCTGCTCGCTGTCCACCTTGTAGGTGTAGGGCATGCCGTTGGGGGCGTACTTCTCATACGTCTGCGTGGTCTTCCACGCAGTGAAGGCAGAATCCCAGGTGGACTGGGGGAACTGCACTGCACTTACCGTTTCGCTGCCGCCCGTGTCACCCGGGATGGCAGGGTTGCCGGGCCACGCGCGGCTCACAGTGAAATGCAAGTTCTGTAAACCTGGTATTGCAGACACGCCCCTGGGCCGGTAGTAGCTGGTGTCGATGGACGTGCTGGCGTCTTCCCAAATTTTGGTGAAGGTCACATCGTCCGGGGCGCCCGTGTATTCGTTGCTATACGATACCGTGCCGGCGTAGTTGCTGTCGAACGCCACCGGGTTGTCCGCCGAGCCGCCTGTGCTGCTGGTGAGGGTGGACTTATAGCCATTCGGCGTGTCCTCTTCCACCCAGTACACCATGGGCCGGTTGTTGGCGCCCTCCTCGGGCAGGTCGTTGCAGGCGGCCAGCTCCGCTGCCGTGTAGTCGGCCACGTTCTTGCCCGCCGTGTACTTCATGAAGGTGTAGCTTTGCTGCGTAGCAGACGGTGTGAACGTGACGGCGGACATCTTGATCTTCTCGCCCACCAGGTTGCCGTTCGCGTCCTGCGCCTGCGCATACAGGTTGAACGTGGCCGGCGCCGTCAGGTCGTCTACCGTCACGCCGGCAACGGTGTTGCTGGTCCACGTCTTGTTCACCGTCACCTTCACGTGGTTGCCCTGCGTCATGTCGTACACGTTTTCAATGGTGAAGTTCGTGCCGTCCACCAGCGATCCCGGGTACATGTTGGTGCCGACCGCGGGCACGCCAATGCTCTCGTCCAGGAAGTAATAGTAGGTGCGGCCGAACTCATCGTAACGGGGCAGGTTTTGGAATTCGTGCTCATAAACGCCCGGGTTGTCCGTGCCGTTCAGGGTGACGGTGGTCACAAGCGTAGAGTTTTGCAGCTTGGGCTGCAAGATGTCGTGCGTATAACGGGTGACCACATTCCCCGCATCGTCGGTTAAGGGGGTGTCAGAGACGTACAGGTGCACCGCCACCGAAGGCTTGGCGGAATCCGGCAGCACCCAGCCCGTGGGCAGAAGCCACATCTTGCGGGCGGTGATGGTGCGTGTGTCTTCGCGGTAGTTCACCACGGTGCCGCTGTAATAGGCGCCTACGTCGGTGCCCACGGCATGCACGCCGTCGGACAGCAGGCACAGCGCCTCGGCGTTGTTCAGGTTACCGGAGGCGGAAATCAGCTGGTTACGGGTGACGCTGTACACGTCCACGGTGTCTCCAGTGTCGGGAACATCCTCCGTGGGACGGTAACCGTCTCCGCTGGTCAGGTTGGAATAGATGGCCTGGTAATGGCCCCGATCACCGGGATAGCTCTCCGTGAAGAAGTACACGTAGGCTTCGCCGGTGCTGCTGTAGCGCTCCACGCTGCCCAGGTCGCATTCCCAGTACCAGTCGTTGGGCGTGGTGTCCCAGAAGTGGTCGCCGGACACGGCTTGCCACGCGTTGCCGGCGCCGCGAATAGCGCTGATGATTTGCCCGGTGTTGCCCGCCGCAATGGCTTCAGTCAGGCCGCTTACGTCGCTGGGTAGCACGCGGTAGACGCTCAGGTGGATGTCCGGGCGCGCCACGTCATTGAGCGCGGTGCCGTCGTCCCGCCATACCTTGCGGGCGGTCAGATTGTAGGTCTCGCTGCGGGCGTTGCTGGCCTCCCAGTAGTATTCGTCGCCGCTGTTGTGCTTGGTGGGGCCCACGATCACCCTCTTGTCGACGTTTTCGCTGATGCTGGCCACATAGCGGTCGCCGCTCAGCTGCGCAACACCGTCAACGATGGCCTGCGTTTCGCCGCCCAGCGTCATGGACGTTTCCACCAGGCTGTAGGTGATCAGGTTGCCCTGGGTGTCGTACTTGGGCAGGTCCTGCACGCGCACCGTGGCGGTGTTGTCAGTGCCGGAGGCAAGCTGGAAGGTGCCGCCGTCGGCCACGGTAACAGACGCGCCTGCGCCGTCGACCACAGTAGCGCCCATGCCATCAAGAGCCGCCTTGTCCAGCTGCGTGGTTCCGCTGTACACGGCGAAGGTGGCGTCGGGCTTGCTGGCGGCCATGGTCCAGGTCTTGGTCAGGTTCAGGTTCAGCACGCCCACGCGCTGGTTGGTAACCACGTACGTGGCGGTGCGGTCGACCGTGGCCGTGCGTTCCACGAACACGTTGTACTTGTAGGCCAGGTTATGGTTGGCGTCGCCTTCGTCAAGCACGCCCACCGCATTGGCGTAGGCGTAGTTGCCCGTGTGCGTGGTGGCCTGGTCGTAAATCTGCTGGTCGGTGTTGGCGCCGTAGTCGGGCTGTACGTTGTTGATTTGGATTTCCTTCACCACGTAGTTCGCGGTGGTGTCGGTGTCGTCGGCTTTCGCCACGCTGATGCGCGCATACCAGTCGTTGCTGGCCCGCAATTCGGCGGTGGCCACCTGTTCGCCGGTGGTAATGCGATATACGCCCACCTGCACGGGATAGCGCGTCAGGGCATCGTCGCCGTCCAGCCACTGCTTTTCCACGTCAAAGTCCAGCGTGGGAATGGGGCCCGTGGTGTTGGCGAATTTGACTTCCTTCTTGATGATCTTGGCGTCGTCGGTGGTGGTGGTCACGCTGTTCACCACGGTGTGGGTGCTTGACCAGGTGCGGCTTTGCGGGTCGGAAATGGTGGCTTCGGACACCTTGTACAGGTATTCGGTGCCGGTTTCGTCGTAGCGCACCAGGTTGCTCCAGCTGCCCACCCACGCCTGGGCGCCGGCGTCGTAGTTCGCCTGCGTCAGCACAAGGGGTTGCACCACTTTGCCGCTGCTGTCAAGCAGCGAACCGTCCGCGGTGGTTTTGCCGTCATTGCGCGTGACGTTGAACGTGGCGGACACGCCGCTCAGCTGCACTCCATCGTTGCTGATGTTGTTGCCCTTAGCGTCGGTCCACGTCTTCGTGACGGTCACCTGCAGTTCACCCTGCAAGGTGTTGCTGATTTCCGTGTTGCTAACCTGCTTTGGCTGGAAGAACGCGGTGGTGTATTTGTCCAACAGACCGGGGGCCACCACGTCGGCGTTCACCAGGCCGTAGGTGCCCGTGGTGCCGTCGAAGGTGGGGGCGGCCTCGAAGCCGCCGTTCACGCAGAGGGTGGTTTCAACCCAGCGGTATTCGATGGACGCGCCCGTGGCCACCACGTACTTCTGCACGGTCAGGCCCGGGTCGGTGATGCTCATCAGTTCCGCGCTGAAGCCGCTGATGCGCAGGTTCACGGCGGTGTCGGTGGCCTGCACGTTGGTCTTGGTGGCGGGGTTGAAGTCCACCAGGTCGGCGCTCGTGGCCGGCTGCCAGCCGCCGCCGTTCACGTTCTTCTGCAACTGGAACACCACATAGGCGTCTTCCATGCTCTGCATGGCCGTGGCGTAGAAGGTTTTGGTAGCAGGCAGGGTGATGGTGGTTTCGCGGTCGTTTTTGATGGTTCCGCCGTTCAGCACGAACTTGATGGCGCCGTTGTTGCACACGGCGGGGTCGGCAAAGGTTGCTTTCACCTGTTCGCCGTACGGGCTGCCGTCGTTGGTGATGATCACCTGGTAGTCGCCCGTGGCGCCGCGCTCCAACCCGAAGTAGATGTAGCGGCGGCCGTCGTTGTCGTAGGCGGGCAGCAGGTCCACGGGCTCAGCGCCGGTGGCGTCTTGGCCGATGGTGATGTCCACCGTGTTGGGGCTGGTGGCAACAGGGGTGTTGTCGAAGCCCTGCACGGGGCTGCTGTTCAGAATCTGCGTCGTGGAGATGCTGCCGTCCGCATCTTCGGCTATGCGGTACAGGTACAGCGTGCAGGCGGGGCGGGCGGTAGAGCCGTCGTCTTCCCAGATTTTCGTTGCCTCAAAGTGCGTGGTATCCACCAGCGTGGCGGTCAGGTTGCCGTCGTAGTACAGGCCGTCGGTGTTGGAAGAGTAGTTGCCCTGGTTGGTGTAGACCAGCTGGTAGCTGCCAGCATCGGAAGCCCAGGCGTTGCCGGTGTCAGCGTCGAGGGCATCGTCGGTAGGCACCACGTAGTAGATGTAGTCAAGACCTTCGGGGCTGTAAGCCTGGGCGCCTTCCAAGGCCAGGCTCCAGGTGTTGTCGTCGTTGGCGGTCACGCTCAGCGTGGCATCCGTGCAAACGTCGGCAGGGGCAGTACTGCCCGCTACGTAGCGGTACAGTGTGAACTGGCCTTGCAGGCCGGGGCGGCTGGTGTACAGGTTGCCGTTGTCCAGCCAGCTTACGGTGGATTTCCAGGTAAGGCAGACGTTATTGGTGACGGTGGCGGGGGTGATGGCTGGGTCGGCATCGAACACGGGGGCTAAATAGCCTTCCAAGGTGTCCTGCGCCCAAGCCCAGGCAACCGTGTGGGAGGTTGTGGTCCCGTCCGGTTCTTCGTAGGTGTAGGCGGTAGGCAGGTCGCTTGCAGACACATGCCACGGCAGCGTGTCGGAGTTCACGTTGATGGCGGGCATGGCGTCCAAACCGATGGTGGCCCTGTTGTCTTCGGTCAGCGTGGTCCAACCGCCGCCGTCAACTTGGAACAGCAGCTGCAGGTTGTTGGCGTAGTCATCCGCCGTGGGCCGGTCCCCCGCATTGCGCGGGTCCTGCGCCGTGCTTCCCGAGTTGTCGTTCCACACCGCGGTCAGTTCGGCCGCTGCCGTGCTGGTCACCGTAATGTCGCCCGCAGCGGCAAACGCCTGGCGCGCTTGGATGATCGCAGTGGTGGGCACCATGCCGATAGCCAGCACAAATGCCACGAATACGGACAAGACTTTGTGTTTCGTTTGAGTCGCGTTCATAGAGCCGTCCCCTTCTGCTAGAAAAACCTGCCGCCATCAGCAGCGATTATTCACAGACGTACCTATAGTAATTGTTCCGCGCAAAACAGCAAAAAGCAAGCAAAATCATCCCCTCAACAGCCCGAACGCCCAATTTTTACCCCCATTTCAAGCAAAAATCAAACACCCCCATCCCATTCCGACCGAAACGGGGCCCCTAAGGCCCCTCAAATGGAAAAATCCACCCCAAGCATGGTTTGCCCACCGCCTTGTGCGAAACGTATCCGACGCATCATTTTCCTGTCAATCTGGCCTGCGAACGGTTTGGTTTGCGCCATAATGGACGGTAGCTAGTATTCGCTCAACGCCAAAGGAGGCATCATGTCCGAACCCTACGTAACCTACTCAGGCGCCATGGAAACCCGTCCCAGCGTACCTTGGGACCTTATGAACTCCTTCATGATTGAAGCCTTCGAAGGCTATGGCATTCCGCACGACGACGCTGTCATCTGCGCCGACGTGCTGCTGGAATCCGACCGTCGCGGCATTGAGTCCCACGGGTGCAACCGCTTCAAGCCCATCTATCTGGACCGCATCAAGCGCGGCACCCTGCTTCCCACCACTGAAATCGAAGTGCTGAAGGAAACGCCCACCACCTTGGTGTATGACGCCCACGACGGCATGGGCATGGTGGCTTCCTACCGCATGATGGAAAAGCTCATTGAAAAGGCCCGCACCTATGGCATGGCGGGCGGCGCCATCTGCAATTCCACCCACTATGGCATTGCCGGCTATTGGTCCACTATGGCCAGTAAGGCAGGCATGGTAGGCATCACGGGCACCAACGCGCGCCCCAGCATTGCCCCCACCTTCGGCGTGGAAAACATGATGGGCACCAACCCCCTCACCTTCGCCTTGCCCACCGACGAAGAGTTCCCCTTCAGCCTGGACTGCGCCACGTCCATCGTGCAGCGCGGTAAGATTGAATACTACGAGCGCGAAGGCAAGCCCACCCCGGCTGGCCAGGTGATTAGTTCGCAGGGCGAAGCGCTTACCGACAGCGCGCAGATCCTGGAAGACCTGGTGGCCGGCCGCGCCGCGTTGGCGCCTTTGGGCGGCATCGGCGAAGACCTGGCGGGCTACAAAGGCTACGGCTACGCCGCCGTGGTGGAAATTCTTTCCGCCGCGTTGGCAGGTGGGCAGTTCATGAAGGCCCTGACCGGCGTTGCCCCCGACGGCAGCCCGCGCATGTACGGCCTGGGCCACTTCTTCTTCGTGGCCGACCCCGACGCCTTCATGGGCCAGGACACCTTCCGCAAGATTGCGGGCGACATCTGCCGCGAGCTGCGCGCTTCCCGCAAGGCCCCCGGCCAAGAGCGCATCTACACCGCCGGCGAAAAGGAATACCTGGCGTGGCTAGACCGCAAGGACCGCGGCGTGCCCGTAGGCGAAGCCGTGCAGCAAGAACTCATCGCCGTGCGCGACGAACTGGGCCTGGACTACCAGTTCCCCTTCGAATAGGCAGCAACCGCTGACGCAGGGGCCCCTCCGGGGGCCCTTGTTTGTTGGGCGCTTTCGGCGGACGCGCGAAGCGCCATGCGCCCTGTTTGCCGGAGGTGAAACCCCATGCGCCCGTGTCACCTCGACCGGAGGCGCAAAGCGCCGGAGTGGAGAGGTCTAGCCCGGAGCGTGGACCACTTGCATTGGGCGGACGCATGGGGCGCACCCAGAGCGCTGCGCTGGGGCTAATGGGCAAAGAGAAGAACAGCAGGCGGTTTGGGACCCGGACCCTCGCCTTCGGCGACGCGGGGGGCGGCGGGGGGTGGCGAAGCGGATGCAGGGCGCAGGAGCCCATTACGCCCAAACTGCCTGCCGAATGAAGGTTTGGGCGTAATAATTTGGGTGCAAGCGGGGAAGATTACGCCCAAAAAGCCCTCCCGGGTGGTATTTGGGCGTAATGATCCAAGGGCCTCTGCGAAAGATTACGCCCAAATAAAGGTGCGATGCGCATTTTGGGCGTAATGGGCCAGGCATGCCGGGACCCGGATTACGCCCAGAATGCATGTTTCGGGCTGGTTTGGGCGTAATCCGCGGCAAGGCGCTTTCCGGAATTACGCCCAAAACGGGCATGACGCAGCAGTTTGGGCGTAATTCCCGGACGAAGGCGGGAAGGCATTACGCCCAAAATGGGTGCCTGACGCCTGTTTGGGCGTAATCCGCAGTTGGCGCCCCTTCGCCGTTACGCCCAAATTGGCATACGAACGCGGATTGGGCGTAACGGGGGAAGGGGCCGCCGCCTCCAGCCCCGCGGCCGGATCCCGCCCGCGTCGCCGGAGGCGAGGGTCCATGCCCCGGCAAGCCTGCCTCTCCTTTCTTTGCCCAAACCTTCAGCATGACGCCCCCGTTGCGGCTCATACGCGCGAACCCGCAGCCGCAAAACCCCGCGTCGCTGCAGGCGAAGGTCCCGGCCCCAAGGCAGCACGCCTTCCTTTCTTTGCCCTAAACCCCCAGCGTAGCGCTCCCATCGCATCTCGTGCGTACGCCCAATGGGAGCGCTACATTCCCCGGAGCAGATTCCTCCACTCCGGCGCGCCAAAGGGCGCCCTCCGGTCGGAATCCTAAAAAAGTTCGAAAATGGGGGTTTACAACTATGGGGGCATCATGGGCACACGCCTTCTGCGTCCGCCCAACCGCCGCATACTTACCGCAGGGGCGCTGTTAGTGCCCTTGCTTGGGGGTGAGCGGGCGGGCATGGTACAATTTCGTGGTTTGGCAACCGCCCGCGGCCTGCAGCGCTCCTGCGCCTGCGGCCCGCGCCGCGCCCGCGCGTTGCCACCTCCTGCATTACAACGAAAGGCTACGCAACCATGTCTTCGGGCAAACATTCCCACGCCGCTTCCGGCAGCCACTTGAGCACCAACGACTACACGCGCACCGTGAACGAAGACGGCACACATGTGCGCATCGTCGTGGACGAAAACGGCGTTGAGCATCGCTATGTGCGCAAACGCAGCTCCAGCCACAAGCACAAAAAAAAGAAAAAGAGCAAGGCACCGCTGATCATAGGCAGCGTGGTGGGCATTCTGCTGGTGGCCTGTATAGCGTTTACGGCCGTGTTCGCCGTCAGCGCGTTAGGCGCCAAGGACAAAATTTCCAGCCTGACCAGCGAAGCGAAGCAGATGACCACCGCCTTGCAGGCCGGCGACGCCGCAAGCTTCGCTACCGCTTCAAGCGCGCTGCAGATTGACGTGAACGACCTGTACCAGACCACCACCAGCCTGCCTTGGAAGGTGTTTTCCAAGCTGCCCGTGGTGGGCAACGACATCACGGCCGCACGCCGCCTGGTGAACACCGCCCACGACGCCTGCCGCATACTGGTTGACCCCGTCAACCAGGCTATGCAGGCCACCAACGGACAGCCGCTCATCGGCAAGGACCTGTCGTTCAACGGGCCGGTAGTGGCCGCCGCGCTGAACGCCTTGCAGGACAACGCGGGACTAATTTCTAAGCACTACAAGCTGCTTTGCGAAGTGGACAACGTGAGCATGGCTCAGATCAGCGGCATCTATGACACCGCGAAGAAGGCGGTTGGCGCCTTGGACCGCCTGGGCCAAGTGAACAACGGGCAGGGCTACAGCAGCCTGGCCAGCATCTTGGGCTGCCAGGAATCCCGCAACTACCTAATAGTGGCGCAGGCGAATTCGGAATGCCGCGCCACCAGCGGGTTCATGGGGAATTTCATCCCGCTTAGCATCAGCAGCGGGCAGGTTAGCATAGGTGACTCCACGGCGCTTACGAAGGCCACCGCCGCTGACGGATCTCATTTCGCCAGCGATCCCTTAAACGACCCGCTGACCGAGCTTTCCGGCGACGAATGGGGCCTGTTCTGCGACAAAGCCACCATCAACTACGGCGGCGGCATGAACTGGGGCGTGGGCGACCTGAACTTCACGCCCGACTTTTCGCGCGTGGGGCAGCTGTTTGCCACCGCGTGGACCAACAAGGGCATGGGCGAACCGCTTGACGGCATCATCAGCCTTGACGTGCTGATGCTGCAAAAGCTGATGACCCTGGTGACCGACGCCGTCGCGCTGGAAGACGGCACCACCATCCCCTGCGCGAACTTGGCCGAAGACCTGCTGTTTACCACCTATGCCGAAAACGACCTCAACGAAGACCAGGACGCGCACTTCGACGCCGTGTTCGAAGCGTGCCTTTCCACCTTGTGCAGCAGCTTGGGCTCCACCGACCTGATGAAGCTGGGCACCACCCTGATGGACGGCGCGACAAGCAGCAACTTCATGGCGTGGATGAACAACACCGAAGAACAGGAAGTGCTGCGCTACTTCGGCCTGAGCCGCAGCTTCACCAAGGGCGAACGCACGGCCAAGCTGGGCGTGTACTTCGACAACTTCACGTGGGGCAAAATCGACTGGTTCCTGAGCAACACCACGCAGATAACCGGCAGCACCAAGCAAGCCGACGGCAGCGAAACCTACACGGTTACCACCACGCTGACGAACCACTTCGAAAGCGTTGAACAGGCCGAACAGTACAACTCCACGGTGTTAGGCAGCCGCAACCCCAACAAGGAAAACGCTTCCAGCATCATAGTGGGCGTGTACCTGATTGCGCCCTACGGCGGCAGCTTCGGCGACATCCAGATGGAAGGCAAGGCCTTTGACCTGCAGCGCGGCGCTTTTGCCAGCTGCCACGCCGCCTACGGCCCCGAACTGCTGAACGCCGGCGAAAGCGTGACCATCACCTACACTGTGAACGTGCCCGCCGCCGACGCTGGCAAAGGCCTGACACTAGACCAAACCCCCCTGTGCCAAAACTGGTAGAGACTGCGGGAGAAGGATGGCTTATGCCAAACCAAGGCAAACTCCCCGCGGGGGACGGCGGGAACCTGGAGGGTGACTCTGATAGCAAAAAATGCTGCGCCAAGCGCAGCGGAATAAAAATACTGAAGCAGTGCAGCGCAGAAGCGATGGGGCTGAAAGCCCCATCGTGAACAGCGGAACGTGGAACCCGGAAGGTTCCCGCCGTCCCCCGCCGAAACGACTCGCTGCGCAAAAAGCATGGGGAGAGCCTACCCCTTGTCACCTTTTCCGCTTGCGTTCGCGCACTAGCAGCACCACCAGCACGACCACGGCCAGAAGGGAAACGGCCACGCCAGCTTTTAGGCCGGGGATTTCGTAGGTCAGGCGCACGTGGTTTTCGCCAGCGCTTACGGGGATGGCCAACAGCGCGTCGCCGGCTATGCTGCCGGTTTCCACCACGTTGCCGTTCACGGTGACCGTCCAGCCGGCGTCGGGCGGGATGGTCAGCATCAGCGTGGAATCTTCGCTGCACGAAATGTCGCCTTCTATCAGGCTTCCCTGGAAGGTGGTGAAGGTCATTTGGTGTTCGGCCAGCTGAGCTAAGGCTTCCTGCATGGCTGCGGTGTCCAGGTAGCAGAAGTGCAGCGCATTAGGGTAGCTTTCGCCGGTTTCCACCTGCAGGGTTACCTGCACCGTGCGCGCTTGGTCGGCCGGCGCCGCCAGCGCGTCAATGTTGTGCCGGTACGGGAAGTTTTCCATCCAGGTGCGGCCTTCCGCGGACACGTTGAACTTCCCCACCCGGTTGGCCACCACGGTCACGGGTTCGGCCCAGAAGTAGGCCTGCACGCCGGCGGGCACCTGCACCGCCCACGTGACCGTGCCGTCTTCGGCGGTGGCCACCACTTCGGCTTCCAGGGGCACAAACGCGTCCACCCGGTGCCCCACCAGAGCGCTTACGAAGGCGTTTTGCTGCTCGAAGGCGTTCAGCGCGGCGTCGGGCACGTATTCGCGTGCGCCGCTGTCAACCACGTACCCCAGGCTTAGCGCGGTGGGGTTTTCGTACCAGGCGGCATCCTGCCACGTGGGCTGGATGTCAAGCGCGCGGTAATAGGTGGTGGTCACAGGGTCATGGGCCGCCACGTACTTCACGCCGAACAGGGAATCGGTCAGAGGCGCCGGGCAGCCGTAGTGCACGTTTTCGGATTCAACCTTGCCGTAGCCCAGCTGGTTCAGGAACGTTTCCGCCGCGGCGTTTTTCGACGACGTATAGCTGGACAGCTGTAGGAACCCCACGGCCATGCCTTCGTTTTGCGCGTTGTTGCCCGTGCGGTTGTACGTCTTTTCCACGCGATACACCCCGGGGTCAAGGGCGGTCAGCGCCTGTTGCTGCTGCTTGGCCACGGTTTCGTAGGCGTCGTAGTACACCTGCGGGTTGTCGGCGTAACAGCCCGGCAAGGCAAACAGCGCCACCACCGCCACGTCTGCCAGCATGACGCCCGCGAACAGCACCTGCGCGCCCACGCGCGCGCCGCGGCCGGGCCAGCGCCCCCGCTTCGCTTCCCACCACGCGGGCACTTGCGAAAGCGCCCACCCGGCGGCGAAGTACAGCATGAACACGAAGAAGATGGCGTTGCGGGCGTAAAAGCCGTCGGGGGCGCGGAAGCCGCACCATATGTAGTGCAGGGGCTTGAACCACACCGACACAATCATGACGGCCAGCACCGCCACCACGGCGGTTTTCGCGTACCGGGGGATGGTGGGAATCAGGAAGAACGCCGCCGCCAGCAGCAGTGTAACCACGCCAGGGGCCAGCTGCGGCGTTTTGTTGTCAATCCACAGCGGCGCCAGCAGGCCCACTGCCAAATGCGTGCGGGAACAGGTGTAATAGAAGCTGAGCGGCGTGACAAGCACCAGCAGCGCCACCACCAGCATCAAGCCAACCACAAGCTTCGCACGCCCCGGGATGCGCCGCTGCGCGAAGAACACGCACAGCAGCGCCACCACCGCCAGCGTTACCGCATACACCCAGCTGGGGAATTCCGAAACGCGCGATTCGCCCGCGCCGGTCATGGCCTGCACGCTGGGCAGGAAGGTGAACGCCGCCAGGCACAGGGCCAGCACGGCCACGCCCACGAAGGGCAACGTGCCTTTCAGCAGGTGGCGCCCCGTGAAGTCGGGTTCCGCAAAAAAGCGCAAATGCAGCTCCAGCATGCCGTAGATGAACAGGAATATGTACAGCATGTATCCCATGTACCAGCACGTGACCAGGGCATATACCAGCGAAAACAGCAGCAACTTCCACCGGCCGTGGTTCACCAGGCAATACGCGCCCCACGCCATAAGCGGCAGCACTATTACGGCGTCCAGCCAAATAAGGTTGCGCATGTTGGTAAGGTTCCACAAGCACAGCGTGAAGCCGGCGGCCAACACCGCGGCCGGCACATATCCCAAGTTGAAGCGTTTCCGCAGGTAATGCGTGGTGGCAAGCTGGATGCAGCCCAGCTTCAGCGCCGTGGACACAAACACAAACAGCGTGATGTGGTCGGCGTCGAACAGCAGCAACAGCACGTTGAACGGGCTGGACAGGTAATAACCCACCATCCCCCAACTCCCGTTGCCCAGGCCTTGGTTGGGCACGTACAGCAGGTCGGTGGTGCCCGCCAGCACGCCTTGGAACCACGCGAAGAAGTCCACGTACTGGATTTGCAGGTCGGCCGCCAAGAAGGAATTTTCGCCGAAGGGATACACGTTGCACACCGCGCAGAACACGCACAGCAGCGCTATGGGCACAAGGAAGTTCGCCACGCGCTGCGCGGCGGCCACCACCTTGTTTCCAGCGCGCTGGCCCACCAGTCCCCCGTTCGCCGATTGAAAACACAGCCCTAGATGATATCACGCCCGCCGCACGGAGGCGGCGGGCGGGCGCACTAGACATGCGCACGTGTCGCCTCGACCGGAGGCCCCGAAGGGGCTGGAGTGGAGAAGTCTACTCCGGAGCAAGGGCTACTCCCGGTGGGCGGGCGCACGAGGCGCACCCGGGGCGCTGCGCTGGGGGTTAGGGCAAAGAAAGGAAGGACAGGCAGCTTGGGGCATGGACCCTCGCCTGCGGCGACGCGGGCGGGACCCGGCCGCGGGGCTGGAGTGGAGAAGTCTACTTCGGAGCAAGGGCTACTCCCGGTGGGCGGGCGCACGAGGCGCACCCGGGGCGCTGCGCTGGGGGTTAGGGCAAAGAAAGGAAGGACAGGCAGCTTGGGGCATGGACCCTCGCCTGCGGCGACGCGGGCGGGACCCGGCCGCGGGGCTGGAGGCGGCGGCCCCTCCCCCCATTACGCCCAATTTGTGTTCGCATGCCAATTTGGGCGTAACGGCGAAGGGGCTTCAACTGCGGATTACGCCCAAACAGGCATCGGGTCCCCATTTTGGGCGTAATGCTTCCCTGCCTTCGTTTCGGATTTACGCCCAAACTGCTGCGTCATGCCCGTTTTGGGCGTAATTCCGGAAGGCGCCTTGCCGCGGATTACGCCCAAACCAGCCCGAAACATGCATTCTGGGCGTAATCCGGGTCCCGGCATGCCTGGCCCATTACGCCCAAAATGCGCATCGCGCCTTTATTTGGGCGTAATCTTTCGCAGAGGCCCTTAAATCATTACGCCCAAATACCGCATGGGAGGGCTTTTTGGGCGTAATCTTCCCCGTCGGTCCCCGGATCATTACGCCCAAAACAGCCTGAGGCAGGCAGTTTGGGCGTAATGGGCTCCTGCTCCCTGCATCCGCTTCGCTGCCCCCGCAGAACCCCGCGTCGCCGGAGGCGAGGGTCCACGCCCCAAGCCGCCTGCCCTTCTTTTCTTTGCCCTGCCAGCCCCAACGTAGCGCTCCCATCGCGTCTCGTGCGCCCGCCCAAAGCACCCGTCACCCGCCGCCTGCAGCCGCTGGTTGTGCGCGCGGCGCGGGAAACCTATAATTTCTTGTGTTCGCATTTCTGCCTGGAACACTAAGGAAGCACTGCTATGGAAAACGAACTACGCCGCACGTGGGCCGAAGTAAGCCTTGACGCACTGGAGCACAACTACCGTACCCTGCGCAAACACGTGGGGGAACAGGTGAAGTTCCTGGGCGTGGTGAAGGCCGACGCGTACGGCCACGGATCGGTGCAGGTGAGCAAGCTGCTGCAGCGCTTGGGCGCGGACTATTTGGCCGTCAGCAGCATTCATGAAGCCATGGAGCTGCGCGAAAACGGCATCACCATGCCCCTGCTGATTTTGGGCCACACCCCCAAAGACCAGGTGGTGAACCTTATCCGCTACAACATCACCCAAACGGTAAGCTGCCAAGCGAAGGCGCTGAACTACAGCGAAGAGGCCGTCCGGTTAGGCGCCACGCTGAAGGTGCACATCAAGGTGGACACCGGCATGTCGCGCCTGGGCTTTCTGTGCGAAAGCGACCACTTTGACGAAGGCGTGGCGGGCATCGTGCACGCCTGCACACTGCCCGGATTGGCGCCCGAAGGCATATTCACCCACTTCGCCGTGGCCGACGAAGAGGACGCCGAAAGCCAAGCGTACACGCAACACCAACTTGACCTGTTCTTGCGCGTCATAGACGCCGTACAGCTTCAGTGGGGCCACACCTTCGCCATCCGCCACTGCGCCAACACCGGGGCCACGGCCCTGTACCCGCAAGCCGCGCTGGATATGGTGCGTCCGGGGCTGTTGCTGTACGGCTACAGCAGCTTGGCCACGCAGCTGGGCCTGCACCCGGCCATGACCATCAAGTGCGCCATCCAAACCATCAAGCACTACCCCGCCGGCACCAAGATAAGCTACGGCGGCACCTACACCACCACGCGCCCCACTCGCGTGGGCGTGCTGCCCTACGGCTACGCCGACGGCTTCCTGCGCGCGCTGTCCAACAACTGCGAAGTGCTGACCGCCGACGGCCTGGTTCCCCAGATAGGGCGCATCTGCATGGACATGTGCATGGTCGACCTGACCGACGCGCCGAACGTGGGCGTAGGCGACGAAGTGGAGGTGTGGGGCCCCAACAACCCCATAGAGCGCCTGGCCGAAGCCGCCGGCACCATCCCCTATGAACTGGTGTGCGCTGTAAGCAAGCGCGTCCCCCGCGTGTACCTGCAAAACGGCAAGGAAGTGTTCCGCGAACTGATGCTGCGCATGTAGGGCGCGCCGGGCGCGGGCCAGCGGCGGCGGGCCCCACCCTTCGTCACAGGCGCACCCTGATAACGGGGCGAAAGCCCACTCCGGGACGGCCTACGCCGCTGCCGGCGGTGTCTAGGCCCCCTACGGGCCAAACCGTAGACGCGAAGCCCTGGCCGTGGCCTGGGGACCGCAGCCACCACAAGCAGTACCCGTCCTCAACGTAAACGCCCGAGAGCAGGGCATGCTCGGTCGGCTGCGCCATGCGTTCGCTCGCGTCGGCGAAATACCGCGCAGCCTCTTCCTTCGAAAGCAGGAACACGCGGTCGTTGCAGTCGGGACCGCCCATGGTTTCCCAAAACCCATCATCCGCAGTATGGATTTCGTTGTCCATCAGGCGCAAGGCTTCGCCGGCGGAAAACGCCTGGGCCACGAAAGTGTCGTTAGCCCAGTCGCGCAAGAAGCAGTCGGCCCAGGTGGTGAAAATGTAGTGCGAATGGTACGGCACGCTGTCAAGCACCTTTTCGGCAATGACCAGCGCCCAGGCTTCGCCGCGCTCCAGCACGCGCCACACGATGGGCTGACCGCCCCAGCGCCCGAACTCCAAGGTTTCGTAGCCCGCGGCCGACATGCTGATGCCAGGGGCGGAGCACATCTGCACTTCGCCGCCCTGTTCGGCCCTGTTTTGCCCTTTCATGGCCTCAAGCAGGGTTTCTTCCCGCGTCTTGGTTTTGAGCATCCTGGTTATGTCGGACGTGCGCGCCATGGGCGGGATCAAGGTATTGCCCTTGCTCTTCTTCGCCCATGCGAACTTACTGCAGTGGGCGCGGCCGGAATTCAGCTCGTAATTTTTGGACCACAGGTAGCAGAAGCTGCGCAGCTCGTCTAGCAGCTCTTCGGCGGTGCCGTCGTACAGGGCGTTCATGTAAATCTTGAAGTAATGGAAGGTGCGCGTGCGGTCGGATATGCACATGCGCTTGCAGCGGATGGTCAGCCACATGCGCAAGCCCGTGTTGAACTTCAGCGACCCCGTGGAATTGGAGTCGTCGCGAAACAGCATTTCCATGGGCTGCCAGTATTCCGTGTACAGCCGTTGCTGCTCCCTTTGCGTTTCCGCCACCAGCAGATAGTTGCGAATCAGGTCTGCCGCGGTCAGGGGCAGGCCCTTGGTGTTCAATGACTCAAAGATTGCCTGGGGCCGGTCGCCTTCGCCCAGCTTGGTGGCAATCACCAGCAGTTCGCGCAGGCCGTTCCACAGCACGCGCGCGTCAAAGCCTTCTTCGCGCATACGCCCCAGGAAGTATTCGTAGTTTTCCTTCACGCGCGTGCTCACGCGTTCGGGCAGCGGCGTGCGCATCACCAGGGCGTACAGCGTGGTCTTGTCGGGGCCTATCAGCTGGATCTTCGGCGAAACCACGTCGCCGTCTTGCACCGTCAGGAAGCGGTCGTGCAGGGCCTGGGGGTCATAGTCGTGCGGCGCGGCGCCGCTTTCCTGGTTGGCCAACGCTTCGCATTCCAGCACTGTGCCCGTTTCGGCCATATAATCGCGCAAGGCGGTCAGAAGGATGGTCACCGAAGCAATGCGCTGCTGGCCGTCGATGATGTCCATCCGGCGCACGCCGTTCTCCGAAACGCCCGCGTCAAGATACAGCGTGGTGCTTATGAAGTGGGAAATCTGGTCGCGTCCGCAGCGCATGACGTCTTCCCACAGCTCTTCGCATTGAACCGTCAGCCACGAATAGACGCGCTGGTAGCGCGGGACGAGAAACTGCACCTGGGGCTGCCCCGTGAAGTCCAAAAACCACAGCTGGTTAATCTGCATGACGCCCCCCTAACCAAACAGCGCCGCGCCGGAGCCGGTGTCGCTTTTCTGGGTGCCTTCGGCCCATTCTATGTGTTGTTTCACCTGCGGGCCCTTCAGCATGGTTTTGAACTTCTTGCAGCCTTCAAGCAAATCGCGCATCAGCTCTTCGGTTTGGTCGGGCGGGTAATGTTCTTCTGTGTACTTGCGAAACACGCTGTAGATTTCGAAGCGGGAATACTTCTTCGCTGTTTTGTCTTTGGTGATAAGCCAATAGCGCAGGGCGGCGCTGAACTTCACCTGACCCGGATCGTCGTCGAACAGCGCTTCTAACGGCTCCCAGTATTGCGCCAGCAGCAGGTCTTGGGTTGCGGGGTCCTGCTCGAAGAACATGCGGTTGCGCAACAAGTCGATGGTGGCAAGGCTCATGCCCTTAGAATTGATGCTTTCGAACACGAACTGCGGGTTGTCGTCCGATTCCAGCTGGATGGAAATGGCGTACAGGCTTTTCAAGCCGCGCCACATCTGATCCAAGTCGGTGTTGGGAAGCTTGTCTACGAAGAACGCGAAGTTGTCCACCACGCATTGGGACACCAGGTATTCGTCGGGCAGGGGGGACTTGTCCAGGATGGCCGCCAGCGTGTTTTTGTCGGCGGGCGCGGCGATGAACTTCTGGATGGCCGGGGCCGGGGCGGGGGCGGGGTGGTGCTGGTCCGGGGCGTCCTCGACGCCGCAC
>JAUNIP010000031.1 GCA_030523425.1 Coriobacteriia bacterium | reverse complement strand
CCAGCTGGGCGCGGGTGAAGGTCTTGCCGGGCAGGTCGCCGTTGACCTTGAGCTGGAAGGTGTACTCCACGATTTCGAAGGTCATGGTGACGGTGCCCTTGTAGCTGCCCATGCCGGTGATGGTGGCCGTGGCGGTGCCCGTCTTGGTGTTGTTCTCGTAGGCCACCGTGTAGTCGGTGCCCTCGTAGATGCGGGTGCGGGAGCCGTCGACGACGACCTTGTTGATGGAGCCGGAGTACGGAGTGATCTCGCTTCCGGTGTAGAACTGGTAGCCCTGGTCGGGGATGGTCACGCGGGTGCCGTCGGAGATGTCGATGGCGGTGTCGGCGGTCCACAGGGCGGAAGGCGCGAAGATGCCGATGGTGTCTGCGGGCTCCTCTGCGGCCACGGCCTCAGGCGAGGTGCCGCCGTGCTCGAGGCCGGCGTAGTAGGACGCGCGGCTGGAGCCGTTGTAGTAGGCGAAGGCGGACCAGTAGTTGTCCTTGCTGCCCTTGTCGTTCCACCAGGCCAGGCCGGCGGCGGCGTTGGCCTCCACCTTGGCGGCCACGGAGTCGTCATAGGTGACGTCGGAGGACTTGTTCTCCATGTACTTGACCACGGCGGGGACGTCGGCGGTGTTCACATGGTAGATGTTGTTCACCCAGTAGGCGTAGGTGGCGTCAGGGTTGTCGCCGTAGAGCTCGGGGTAGGCGGCGGCGAAGCCCCACACCGCACGGACGTCCTTGTCGGCGGTGTAGTTGCGCGCGCAGTACAGGTACGGCGCCTGGCCGCTGGCCGTGGTGGCCTTGGAGCCGACGCCCTGGTTGCTGGACGTGCCGAAGTCGTCGCCTGCCTGCACGCGGCCGGTGAAGCCGAGGGCGGAGGCGAAGGCGGTGACGTTCTCGTCGTTGAGGCTGTAGGCCTTCTCGATGCCGGAGGAGTTGCGGCCGCCGGAGGTGCCGATCAGGCTGGAGGCAACGCTGGAGTTGTAGATGATCAGGTCAACGTTAGCCAGTGCGTCAGTGCCGTCCTGGGCGGACACGGTGCAGGCCGGGTTGGCCTTGAAGATGTCCTCCACCTTCATGGTGATGGTGGTGGCGTTGCCGGAGTCGAAGGTGTTCGACACGAAGGGCAGCGTGGCCATGTAGCCCATGTTGATGGTGGAGTTGTTGGCGGCGTAGTTGGTGCCCGCGTTGTCCGCGGTGGTCTGGTCGGCGCCGGTGTCGTCGCCGCGGGTCAGGCCCTCGGCGGTGGGGGTGAAGAAGTAGGCCACGCCCTGGTCGTCGATGGCGTACAGGTAGGCGATGGTCTTCTTGGCCAGGTCGCCGGAGTCCACCTGGGAGGCCAGGTAGAGCAGCTGGCCGCGGATGGCCTTCTCGTACTGCACGGCGGCCACGGTGGAGTCGCTATTGTTGTAGCGGGTGTACTTGGAGGAGTTCTCCGTCAGGGAGTTGGCCGTCTGGGCCAGCTGGCCCATGGTATAAATCTGGGTCCACACGTTGGTGGCGTCGTTGTTGGTGAAGGTCGGGTTGTAGCCCAGGTGGCCCTCAACGTAGGCGTAGAAGTTCGTGCCGGAGTTGGCGCCGGTGGAGTCAAGGTTCCAGTTGGTGTACTTGTTGGCGCCGAAGATGACGTCGGGGCCGTACTCCATGCCGGCGATGGTGTCGTTGCCCTGGTAGATCTGCGAGGTCGCGTTGTTGGAGTCGCCCCAGGAGCTGGTCTCGGGGTTGTCCACCCACGTGGTGGCCTGCTGCGCGTGGGTACCCATCACGGCGTTGTAGTACAGATTCTGGTAGTAGGGGTTGGGGCTCTGGTTGACCGAGGTGGCCCACACGGACAGCGCCGCGCCCTTCACCGTGGCCAGGGACGCCTGGGTGTAGCCGGTGTACTGGACGCCCTGGTAGGTGACCGGGGAGGTGTCGGTGCTGAAGTCGAAGTTGGTGTTGGTCAGGCCCATGAAGTCGGCGCCTGCGGAGCCGGCGCGCACGCCGTAGGTCCTCAGCAGGTTGTCATCCGGCGTGGCGGCCTGGGTGGGGGCGGTCCAGTAGGGCTTAGCGGAATCGCCGTTATACACTGCGATGGCGCTATTGATACCAGCAATGGCGTTGGCCTTTTCTTCGGGCGTGGTGGCAGCCTTGGCGGCCTTCACTGCCGTATCAATATAGACCGCAGAAGTGCTGGTAGCATTCGCTGCTTCGATGGCCATATCGACAGCGTAGTCGATATCATCGTTGATGGTGGCCACGTAGGCAGGCACAGCATCGGTGCCCTGGTTGTTAGCCACGAAGGCCAAGCCTTCGGCCAGCTTGCCTTCCACGGCTGCCTCGTTGTAGTCGGCAACGTCGCTTTCGTTCCAAGACAGCGCTTCGGAACCGGTGGCATTCCAGTTGCGCACGCCGTCCATGGCATTAGCGATGCAATCGGCCAACTTGTTGGTGTTCAGGTGATAGAACGTTTGGTAGTAGTAAGCAATCATGTCGCTTTGATCCAGATATTCCGGATACAGGCAGGGCATGATGCGGGCAAAGTTCTGTGCGTTTTCCACAGAGTTCATAACCACGCCATAGCAAGAACCAGCAGAGCCATTCTGGCTGTTGACATAGAAGGTCTTAGCTTGCTGTTCTTCGGTTAAGGAACCCACGATGGTCTCGGTGTCGGACAAAACTTCGCTGCCAGCTTGGCTGCCCACCAAAATAAGATCGACGCCGTTCAGGTCATCGGCGGTAACAGTGGTCTTTTCGTCGCCAAGGTTGTTCGCCACAGCCTGGACAGATTCCAGGTAGCGATTGCTTGCCGCCGTGCCTTCCGCCACACCGGTGGCAACCAAGGTGTAGGTCTTAGCAGAAGAATCGTAATTGCTTATGAGGGCAACGGTTTTCTTGGACGCGCTGTCGTTAGACAGTTGCTTGAGCACGTAACCCTCGGTGCCCAAGATAAAGGCCTCATACTGCTTGGCAATAGCGGTGGCGTCGCCGTAGCGCAGCTGCTTGCCCGTCTGCTTGGCAGCCAAGTTGCCAGCTTCAGCCAAGTCGTACATGCCCTGAATCATGGTGTAGATGTTGGTTGAGTCATAAATAACGCTGCCATTATTTGCGCCAGAACCGCCACCATACACCTGATAGTCCACGCCATTGGCTTCAGCAGCCGCAATGGAATAATCGGCGGAGTTGTAGTCGTAGCCCCTGTTGTTGCCCAAGATAACATCAGGCAGCTGGTCCCAAACAACCTTGCTCACCTCATAGGTGCCGATGGAGGCAGTAGGACCGCCCTGACGAGTGTTGTCATACACCATGGTGGGCGTGGCGTAATCTGGGTCAGACGCGTCCTTGCCAACATTTGCAACCGCATTGACCATGTAGGGATTAGCGTTCGAGTTGTACTCTTGAGATCCGAAAATGTAATAGTACGGCGCGCTCCAATCCAAATCGCCAACTTTTTGCCACGCAGTGTTGGTGGCAACGTTGGACAAGCCAAGAATTTCTGGCGCCGGCTCAGCCGCACGATACGATGCGCATGTGACGTATCCCGACGCGTCCGCTGCAGCTGTTTCAGCTTCTGCAGCAATCGCGGTGGAATACGATGCGATCGGGCACATACCTGCCGCTAACACGACAGACAGCGCCACGCGTGTAGCCTTGCTGCCAAACGGCAATGACTGTTCTCGCATAGCTTTCCTTCCACTAGAATTCCGACAAGCCGTCGTCACGGCTTGCTCCTATGCCTTATGCATAGAAATATACGCGCTCCAGTATAGTTCTTTTTCAGATTTATTTCAGAAAAACTATATACTTTTTGACGAAGATTCTCGGCAAAAGGCAAAGAGCGTGGGAACACTACGCGTCAACGGGGGGATGGAACAATGATAAGGGACCCTGCCCCAAGTCATCGTTCCTTACATGCGCCAGTACAGGAACAGCCATTTGCGTTTGCCCACGTAGGTGCGGGCGTTTTTGTAAAAGGCTTGGTAGAAGCTCTCAAACAGGGTGCCATCTGCTTCGGTGGCGCTGCCGGCAGCGTAGCAGGCGCGTTGGTAGGCCAAGGTGAGGGCCAAGAAATCCACCCCGCGGGTTCCTTGGGCGAAGGGAGCCATGTTCTGGCGCGACGCCAAGGCGTATTCCAGCAGCGTCATGTTTTCGGGACGTCGCAGACCCATCTTGGCAAAGCGGTCCACGAAGTAGTCATACATGTGGTAGATACGCGTCTGCACGGGTTCTTGCGCCCACTTTTGCAGGCGCCGCTTGCGACGCTGATCCCAAATAAGCACCAAGATTGCCAACGCCAGCACTATCAGCGCCGCTATGGCAAGAGCGCTGAGCGCCAGCTGCTGGTAATTGATGGCGGCGAAAGCGGCGTTCCAATCGGAGGGGTCGAAAGCCGAAAGAAACTGAAACGTTTGCGTCAGGGGATCGGCGCCCTGATTTTGATTGTCCTGGGGGCTTTGGTCGTGCTGGCCATCTTCGGCGTCTTGGTTGGAGTCTAGCACCGTGTCGTTTGTTTGACTGGTGGTCAGATCGGGGTTGTCCACCTGCTGCTCGTCGTACACGCCTGAGTATTCCACAACCGGGCGGGCATAGTAGTCCTGGAAGGGCTTTATTTCAGGGGTAGTCAGCCCCAGATTGCCAATGACCAGCACAAACGCAAGCGCCCCTACACCTAAGCACAGCGCACTGACAACCACCGCAAACGCAGCCGCCGGCGCGAAGGCGGTCTTGCGCACCCGGCTAGACTGCACCACATTGCTGCGATAGCCCTGGAATACAAACAGCGCGAACAGGGCAATCATGCCAACAAGCGCAATAACGGTCCCTGGCTCTTCGGTTGCCCAAGCGCGGAACAGGTACTGCGTGAGACCGAACGTCAAAACGCCGCCCACCAGCAACACCAAAACACCCACCCGACGCCGTGACAGCAAGTAGGTAAGCACCGGCACCACCACCAGCACGAAGCCGAAGACCACGTAGTTGCCATCAACATCGTTGATCTGAGCATCAACGAACAGGGGCACGTCTGCAGGCACACTCAAAGCACACACCACGATAACCGCCGCGCAGTACACACACACGCCAAACGCTGAAGCAGCCACCGCCTTCTTCGACCAGCCGCCTGCAAACAATATGACCAGCAGCGGGATGGCAATGCCTGCGTGTATGAGCACGTTGCCACGTAGGCCCGCCGCGGCGTCAAAGCCATACGATACCGCAAGCGAAAGGCATACCGAGCTGACCAGCACCAACAAGAAGTCCGGCACCGCCGAACGCAGGAAGAAGCGCATCTTTCTCATACGTTCATCGCCACCAATTCGTCAGACCGGGAAAGCACCATGTACGGAATGTCCGCCGCGTCAAGCTGAGCGAGCGGCGCACAGTAGGCATCCAACGCACGGCCGTCAAGCCCGGCGGGAACCACGGCCACCATCATGGGGGCACGCTTGCGCAGCTTGGCTTCCACCAACAGCGAAACCAGGCGCGATTCTATGTTAGCGCTGACCATCACAATATTATTCTGCCCGTACTGGGATGTAATCTGGTCACGCAGAATGTTGGCCGCGGCATCTTGTAGTTCTTGCTCATTGGACATGCGCGGCATGTCGTCAATCAGCTTGGGCATGTCGCCTTGGCCCCACGCGGTCACGCGCTGGTTTTCCTGGTAACGGTTGCGGAAGAACAGTTCCGTTTCCATGCCCTTGCGCTGGGCATACTGGGCTATGGAAAAACCGCTTTCCACCACTGCGTCAAAGGCGCCCATCAGCTCGGTGGCCTGTTCGCTTGGGCTGTAGAAATCCAAGATGATGCCCACGCCGGGATTGGTATAAATCTCGAACAGCTTCGTTAAGTAGTTTTCGCTGCGCGCGGAAAGCTTCCAATGGATGGTTTTCAGCGGGTCGCCGGGCACATAGTCGCGTACGTGGGCATAATCCATGGAATCAGAAAGCGCGCTTTTGGCAGCCTTGGTGGTTTCCAGCATGGCTTCGGAAGAAAATTCCAGGTCTTCTATCAGTTGGATCTTGGGCGTCACGTTCACATTCTTGCGGCTGGTGTTGGTCCACGTGTAGCCGAACAGCCCCAGGAAATCCTTCACCTCCACGCGGTCCAGGCCGGCGGTGTAAGTGCCAAGGTGGTCAAAGCTCAGGTGCAGATCCAAGCTGTTTTCATCGAAGGGACCCAAGGCCAAGGAAACGGAATCTTCGCTGGCTTTGTTGCCGAACAAATCCGACACGTAAAAATAAGCCCGTGCCTGGAACACAAACAGAGGCGTGGGGTTATTAAAACGCACCGTAAAAAGCACCGCTTCGCCTCGCTGGCAAAACGTGGAGTCAGCTTCTTCGCTAAAGCTCAAGCGCGGCTTCAGCAAGCGAATGTAGAAAAACGAAAACAGGATGGCACACACCACCGCAACGAAGGGGGCCCAGCCTATCAGCGTGGCGCGGTAGTCGCTGTCCCCTACCATGATGGCCAATGCCAAGAACAGGGCCAACACCACCACGCAGGCCACCGCCTTCAGCACGGCGCTGCGGCGGGCATGGCGCTGCGGCGCCTTCAGGGCGCGCTTGCGCTGCCGCTGGCGACGGGCCTTGTGCGCGGCTTGGCGCGCTTGTCTGTCCAGACGCTTAACGGGCAAGGCTTAGGCCTCCTGCACCGCATGCGCCTGGATGACCTGCTCTTCTATGTTGCGCATTTCATTTTCGGTGACCCCAGGCAGCGCCACGCTATCCAAAATGGACATGATGACGCTGCGGGCGCTGCGTCCGTTTACCTTGGCCTCATGGGTCAGCATGATACGGTGCGATAGCACATGCGGAGCCAAGTACTTTATGTCATCGGGCATAACATACACGCGCCCGCGCATGAGGGCGTTTGCGCGCGCCAGGTTCACCAGCGCAATGGAGCCGCGGGGGCTGGCGCCGCAGCTGCACTCCTTCATGCTGCGCGTAGACGTTACAATCTGCACGGCATAGCGCGCAACGGCAGGGGCCACATACACGTTTTCGCACTGTTCGCGCAACCACAGCACTTGTTCGGCTGAAGCAACCGGCGCGATGCGCGCCTTGGCGGCCTTCGTTTCCAGAACCACCTTCAACTCTTCGTCTAACAGCGGATACCCCATGGAAAGCTTGATCAGAAAGCGGTCCAGCTGGGCTTCCGGCAGCGGGTAGGTACCGTACTGTTCTATGGGGTTTTGCGTGGCCAACACCATGAAAGGCTCTTCCAGCTTATAGGTTTGGTTGTCCACCGTCACCTGACGTTCCTCCATGGCTTCCAACAATGCGGCCTGGGTCTTCGCCGAAGCGCGGTTGATTTCGTCTACCAGCACCAGGTTGCTCATCACGCCGCCGGGGCGGAATTCGAATTCGTGGCTCTTTTGGTTGTAGATGGAAAAGCCCGTCACGTCGGAAGGCATGATGTCGGGCGTGAACTGGATACGGTTGAACCGGCAATCCAAGCTTTTCGCCAAGGCGGAAACCAAAGATGTTTTCCCGGTGCCAGGCAGGTCTTCCAAAAGCACGTGGCCTTGCGCAACCAGGGCCATGACCACCAGCTCGACCGCTTCGCGTTTGCCCACGATGACGGTTTCCACGTTGTCGATAATGCTTTCCAGGGTGTCTGCCGCCTGGTTGGCGGTTTCTTGCGAAATCATAAGCGTTTCCTTCCGTTACTGCTTGCCGCCGAATTCAGGGGCACACATGCGCATGACCTCTTGGTTTTCATGCACGAATTCCACCAGCTTGATGTTGATGCCGTAGGCGTCTTGGATGTTTTCGCGGGTGATCACGTTGAAGGCGCTGCCGAACACCATGGTTTTGTTGCGCTTGAACAGCGCCACGTTCGCGCCGGTCATGAAGGCGTGGTCGGGGTTGTGCGTGATCATGATGACGCCGTAGCCAGACTTGGCCAGGCTTCGCACCTTTTCTATGACGCGCACGGCGTTGCCGTAGTCTAGCGCGGCCGTGGGTTCGTCCAAAATGAGCAGCTTGGGTTCTTGCGCAAGCGCGCGGGCGAACATGACCATCTGCAACTCGCCGCCGGAAATGTCGCCGTAGGGGCGTTCTCTCAGATGTGTGATTCCCATTTCGGCCATGGCGTTTTCCACTATGTTGTAGTCCTTGCGCGTAGGCCGCCCGCTCATGGTTTTCGACTTGCCTATGCGGCCTAGCATGACCACGTCTTTCACTTCATACGGGAAAGGCTGGGTGCTTTTTTGCGCCACGTACGCTATGTGTTCCGCCATCTGGGCCGCTGACCATGCCGTCACATCTGACCCGTCAATGGTAATGGATCCCGCCAGCATCGGCATCAGCCCCAGAATGGTTTTCACCAGCGTGGTCTTACCGCAGCCATTCGGCCCCAAAATGCAGCATACTTCGCCGCTTTGCACAGCGAAGTTCACGAACTTCTGCACCGGTTTGTCGGGGTCGTAGCCCACGGAAACGTCACGGACACTCAGCCTCATTCGCTATTCCCACCCTCTCATATGCTTTGCCATCACGTACACGAACAGCGGCACCATGACCACGCTGACAGTGGAGCTTAAAGCCAAGCCGTCGCCGATGAAGGGGATGGCGTCGGTAATGTCGCGACACACCAGCAGCAGCACGGGGCTTATGCACAAATTGCCCAGCAGCTGTTTGTTGAATTCGCACCCAAAGAAGCTGCGCGCCAAAAAGGGCACCACCAAAGAAACCAGCCCCACGCCGCCCACATGAATCTGCGCGGCCAAAATCATGATGGCACCGCAAATCAACGCGATGGCACGCATTCGGCCGTATTCTATGCCCAGCAGGCGCGCTTCGGATTCGTCGAACGAAAGGACGTTTAGCTTGTAGCGCAGAAACACGATGGGAATGAAAGAGATGATCATTGCGGACCCCAGCGCAAACCACGAAACCGCAGAGGTGTCCACCACCAGCATCTGGCTCATGGTGTAGTAGGTAAGGTAATCGCTTTCGTCCATCACGAATAGCGTCATATACATGGTGATGAAACCCAGCAATTGGCTTAGCACCGAACCGATAAGCATCATGGTCACAATGTCGAAAGGCCTACCGGGCCCTGAAAGCTTCCGCCCCGCCAGAATGACAAACACCAAAATGGCCACACCCAGCAAATAGCAGTACAGGTAACGCTCCTGCATCATGGCCGGAGCCGCGCTGCTGTACAGGGCCACCAGCAGCATCATGCCCATAGAAACGCCGCTGCCTACCCCTAGCATACCCGGTCCAGCCATGGGATTGCGGAAGGCGTTTTGGTACAGCATGCCCGAAATGGCCAGCAAAAATGAACAGATGAGCGTGATGCCCACCACGCCCGCACGCGACACGATGGCCCAATACCCTGGCACGTTTTCCAGCAGCCATTCGTTAGGCACAGCGGAAAGCCAATGCGTGGAAACCGCAATGGCGTTGTATGCATGATAGTACAGGGCATTTGCCACTTCCAACGGGGTGTAGAACGTGTAAGCCGAACAGTAGGTGTAATACTGCCCGGACGCACCGGTAAAGCACAGGCTGAAGAAGCACAGGATTACCAACGCCACCACAAACACGGCCACTTTCATCGCCAGCTTGTCATGCTCTTTGCGGTACAACGCATTGGTATCTTTCATGCCTATCAGGCGACGCACGCCGCCTTGCGCCGTGGAAACAGCCGACGGGATGGCGCCGCCGTTGCGCAGACGGGCAATGTCGGATGCGTCGAACGAGACCAGGCTGGCTTCCTTATTATCTGAACTCGCCACGGGCACCCCCTTTCCCGCCAAGCGCCTGCACCAAAAACACCGCCGCACCGCCGATGGAAATAAACATGCCCACCATGGTTTCGTAGTCCGACCCCAAGGTAGACATCAGCAGCACATAGGCACCCAGCACGAAAATGCCGCCCATCAACAGCGTAGCCGGCAACAAATAACGGAAGTTCGGGCCTACAAAACGACGAGCCATATGCGGAACCAAAAAGCCCACAAAGCCAATTTGGCCGCAGAAAGAAATAAGAATGGCGGTCAAAAGCGTGCCTACCGCCACGATAGCAATCTGCATCTTTTTGGTATTCACGCCCATGGTGCGAGCTTCGCCTTCGCTGAAGCTGAACATCATCATGCGTCCCGACAAACGGAAGACCACGACAAAGGCTATTATCAGCGGAATGGCAATGGCGAAGATGTCAATCCAGGTGTAGTCGCGATAAAACGACGCGATCATCAAGTCGGTAAGCAGCTGGGATTTGGCACTATAGGGATTTTCGGCAATGTAGTAATAGCGGATGGAGTTGCTGACGGCACCTAGCACGCTGCCGATGACTTGGCCAGTAATAATCATCATGATGGGCGAACTAGAGCCACGTGACCCAATAAAGAAGACCGCCAGCACAATGCCCACAATAAGCAAGCAACCCAAAAAAGATATCAGCGACAAACTATACATGGACCAAAGGTAGTCCGGCGTGCCTGCGGTGCCCTTAAAGCCATCCAGCCACGCCACGTTAGAACCGTCTTCCGCCACAAAGAACACAATCCACACCATCATGCCCAAGGTGGCACCGTTGTTCACGCCTAACGTGGACGGCGAAATGAGCGCGTTCTTAAAGCTGCCTTGATACATGGCGCCCGTCAGCGCCAACCCCGCGCCCGTAACCGCTATAACCACATAGCGAATCATCTTTTGTCCGTAGGAAACGACTCCGTCGTCGTGGCCGGTTAGCACGCCCACAATGCCGTTAACATTGGCCAACAGGTCATCAACAAACCAACTGAAGGAATACCCCGTGTTCGTTCCGCCGGAGTGCAACGCCGTGTTGAATATGTCAGTAGGTATAACAAGTCCCAAAAAATACAGGACCAACAGCACCACCGCCATGACGAAAATCTTTTGCAGGCGGGGGTCAACCCGATGGCCTTCCTCCATGGCAGACGCAAATTCGTTGCCCTCTTCATCGTCGACGATGGAAATGCCCGCCGTAGTAGGCGCGTCATAGTCAATCCGCGGCTTTTTGTTTCTAGCTTGCTTGTCTGGCGCCATTAGAAGGTAATGCTTTCCGCTTGGCCCAACTGGAGTTCTAAAGGATCGCCGTCATCGTCTTCGCCCTGATGACGCCGCAGGAACCACCACAGCAAGCCGCCAGCCCCTACCGCCGCCAGCAGCAACAACGCGTAGAAATACACCGCTCCTTCGGCGTTGTCTAATTCGGAAGAATCGCCTTCAGACAACTCCTCAGTCAGGCTTAGCGCCATAGCGCTTGAGGCATCGGCGACGGCAAGCGCTTCGTCCGCATCTGCAGCGGCGGCAGCCACGGCCGAAAGCGACGACGTGCTGGCCGAAGCAGCGACCGCAGCAGCCGAGCTTGGCGTAGCGGCAGACGCAACGGCAGCAGCCGCCGGGGTTGCAGCAGCGCTAGGGGTAGCGCTATTGGTGTTGCCTGTATTGGTGTTGGTAACAACGGCGCTGTTGGTGTTGGTGGGCCCATTCAGGTTGCCTGTGCCCGAGTCGGCTTCGGCATACACCGCTACCACTTTGATGCTTTCGGTTATTGGGTCGGTCAGCGAAAACGCTGTACCGTCAGACAGCGCCCACCCCCTGAACAGTTCAGGGTCGCCGGTTTGGGAATCAGGCACAAAGGTTTCGCCTAGCACATCCATCACGCTAGATCCCGCAGGCACTTGGATGGTGTCTAGCACCGTTGTGCGATCGGGCGCATAAAACGTAACCGTGGGGATTGTCCAAATGGCGTACAAGTCCACACTGCGCGAATCCTGCAAAGCCAAGCTGCTAACGGCAACCACAGATGCCGACAAAATCTTGTCCGAAGCAGGATTGGTGTTCCACCCTCTAAACGATACTTTTTCGTAAGGCGATTCTGGAGTCACCGGGTTGGTTGATTTTTGCCAAGCGGCATAGATGGTATCGGTCGTTGAAAGGTTTTCCGCAGAAGACCACAGTTCGCCATCCACATAGAAGTTCGCCGAATAAGCCTGTTCGGCTACGGCATATACCGCATAGAAGCGATAGGAATTGGCAAATGAATTGGTGGCAGTGCAATAAAGTGAATCGGTGTAGAGCGGCTGCTTGTCGGACACACGCGTGCTCCAGCCCAAAAATTCGTAATCTTGCCCGCCGTAAGAAATCAGATCTCCCGGCTTCGCAACCGAATTGGCCATATCAATGCAATCCTGAGTCCAATCCACGTTCTTGAGTTCTTTTTCCGTTAGCACCAAGTCCCTGTCAGTTGCAACACGGTATGTCAGCATCAGCGTTTGCGTGACCAAGGTTTGCGCATAGCGCGCGGTATAGGTTGCGTCTTCTGTGGCTTCCAGCAGCGAAGATGTATAGGTGCTCATGCCATTCTCGTACGCATAGGAGGCATCCCAGCCATCTGACCACCCTTTGAAGACAAGGCTGTATCCCGAAAGGGACAACAAGCTAGATGGCACAACTCTGCTGTTGGAGTTGAAGCAAGCTTGATAGCTGGGAACTTCACCATCGTCCACACCGTAGGCGCACACGCCGTATTGCACTTTGAACGTAATCAGATGCTGCCCTGCGGAAAGCGGCACATATACCGCTTGTAACTGGATGGCACCAGTTGAAGAAACGCCGTTCAGGTTGGAGTCGATGGCCAAATCGGCATATAGGTATTCCGGGTCATAGGCATAATCCATGGTGGCGCCGATCACCTTCCAGCCTATGAAGCGATAAATCATCTCGTTGCTTTCGTAATCTGCCGGAATTACCTGCGCGACACCAGATTGTGCAAGCGTTTGGCCGTAGGGCACCGTTACCTGCTGATTGGGGGCGAACGAACCATCAGCAGCATGCATGCCCGTGAAGGTAATACCAACCTGCAGGTTTTCGGTGTCTTGGGCGCAGCCTGGGTAGTAATCGCTATTGGTAACAACTTGAGCGTAGGAATCCCCTTGTATGCCAACACCTTTGGCAACCGACGACACAAACGACACTTCGAAATATTTCGCATCGCTGGGATAAGACACCGGGGATTCCAGCTTGGTGTCGAAGGTTATCTTGCTTGCCAGGTCCATGCGGCTAGAAGACGCCTGACGATAGGTTTCCTGCGTCGCGGCGGCGGTCAATTTGTTTTCGCTAACGGTCCAATTAGCAGCAGCGTTTTCATAAACGCCGATGGCGTTGCCCGCAGTGGTGCGGACATCTACGGCGCCCGCAACGGTAACCGACCCCGAAAACGCCTCGTCGCAGGTAATGCCATAGGCCTGCAGGGCTACGTCGTAGCCGCTGCGTACGAATATACGGGAAGCCACGATAGCATCAAGCAGGCCCGCATGGGACGAATCCACCGGGTCGGAATACGCCCAAATGTTCAATCCGTTTTCCAGGCTTACATTGGTGACGTAATAGATGTTGGCTCCGTTTTCGTACCCAGCTTTGTCGGTCAGGCTGTCAAAACTAGCCCGTGCTTTGAAGGTTTCCTGGATAAGCTGGTACAGCGAAGAATCCTCATCGGGGTGTATCTCTAGCAGATAGGCATTTTGGCTGGCAGTAGCGCCGCTTGTACTGGTGTAGTCATCCGGCCATATGGCGGGCTCTTGTTCGGGCATGTATGCGTTGTTGTTCACCGTTACCTGCGCCGATTCTTCCACCACAACTTGGCCGGAAGACGCTTCACCTTGGGAAATGCCCGTCACACAGCTAGCGCCATAGGTTCCGTCTTCGGGCGCAGCCGTAACCGATAGATACGTTTGCCCACACAGCAACAGCGACCCCTGCACCACGCGAATGCCCCGCAAAGACACCTGCGGCATAGAAACAGAACCACCCGCATACGCCACTTCCACGCTGACATCTTCCAGCTGAAGCGCACCGCCACCGTCTACCACCATGCCTTGGTAGCCGTATTTGGCACTGCTTGCGGTTTCGGTACTGGCGCCTACCTGGACGGAAATCACGCCTGTGGAAGGCTGGCTGTTCTTGAGAACAAGCGTGCCCGCGGCCGTATACACCAATGCGCCGCCTGTGCCAGACGCAGTGGCCGATGCATTATCGCCAGCGGCCAACGCCAACGAATGACCGGCAAGGTCGATGCTCACCGCCTTATCAACCGCAAGCGTGGCGGATTGGCGGTAATCCGCCGTAAGCATTAGGGTATCGCCCGGCGCGGCAGCCTGAATGGCGTCAGCTAACGAAGTGAAGACGGTGCCTTGGTTGGCGTTGCGCACACACGCCGCCCGCTGCCACACTATGTTCAGCCGGGCACCGTCTTCGCCTTGCACCTGTTGCGCCTGGGCAGCATACCCTTCGTAGGCACAGCCTGGCGCCGGCAAAAACGCTTGCGCTACGGTGTCGGAAAGCGTAGCAGGAGCGCTGGCGAACAGGTCGTCTTGCAGCTGCGATGCGCCGACAACAATGGCGCTTTGGCTGGGGGAGAACGTTTCGCCAAGCGAAAGCGGATTGCCAACCACCTGCAAATGCGTGTTGGTGCAGCTGCCAAAGGAGCACTCCCCTTCTAGCTGCCACGTAGCGCCGTAAGAGGCGCTGCTGTTGGCCACGCACCAATAAGACGCCGTGCCCGCTTCTTCTGCGCACGCCACGTCTATCCCGCAATCCACAAGGCTTACCTGGGCGCTTTTCGAAGCCGTAGCTCGGGCATACACGCCGCTGACGCTAGACGAACGCTGGGACGATACAACCTGTATATCGATGGCCCCCGCTTGACCCACATAGGCCAGCCGATTGCGCACGTCGATTCCGCGCGTGACGATGGAAGACCCCGTTACAATCAGTGGGCAAGATTCGATATGCACTTGGTTGTCCGACCCATTGGCATACACGCCGTAGGCTGCAACGCCCACAGACAACGTATTCACCGTGATAGAACCACCCGTGATGGTAAGATTACCAGCAGACGCAGAGCTTTGGGACACGCCGTACGCCGCACTGCGAGAAGCAGCAGCGGTCACCTTGGTGTTGCTCAGCGAAAGTTCGCCTTGCCCGCTAGACAGCACGCCATAGGCCAAGCTGGTGGAAGACACGCAGCTCACCTGTGTGTCTTCAAGCAAAAGGGCACCTGACCCGCTGTAGGTTACCGCAGCGTTAGTGGAAGCGTTGCGACCCACAATGCTGCCGTTCTTAACGATTACGCTACCGTTGGATGAAACCGCCAGACTGTCTATGCAGCAATTCGCCAAATCAATAGTTATTTGCTGGCTGGCGGCTAAGGCCTTAGCACATACCACATTGCCATAGTCTTTCAGCAACGTGACGCAATCGCCGCTTTCGGCGGCCTCTAATGCCTCGGTAATGCTGCCAAAAAACGTATCTTTGCCTGCATGCGTTAGCTTGACGACGGATTTCGAAACGTCCAATTTGAACTTCAGCAGGCTGTTCTCTTGGGCGATAGTGCATGCGCCGCTTTCGCCTTTCGCATTGACAAACAGCGCTGCAGCATTTTGGACACCGTCTTCCACCCAGGCAAACACCATACCGTCGCCATTGGCAGAGTCCGACGTCGCGCCCGCCCACACGCCAAGATTTTCGCCCGCAAAGCCTGCCTTAATGACAAAGGCCTGTTGCACGGGGGAATACAAGGCCGTTTGGACCTGCGTGGCTTGGGCTCCAAATGAAACGCTCAGGGGAGCATCCAGCGAAACTGCTTGCTTCGCAGGGGCATACACACCCGCTGAAACCAAGAAACCTGAAACGGAAATGGTCGTTTGGGCTCCTGTCAACACCACATTTGCGCCTGCCACGCCGATAGCCGAGCCCAGTGCGCTGGTCACATCAAACGAACAACCAGAAACGCTGACATCACCGGAAGTGCCGGAATACAGCCCCATGGCATAGCCCACATTGGTGATGCTGGAAGCGTCCCGCACAGTCACCACGGTGGAGTTGCGCACCGTGGCAGAAACGTTATCTACCTGGGCCGACGTGACGCCCGATTCGAAATACAGCGCTGCAGGGCCGCGCTTGGTGGAACTGTTGCTTGACGTTTCGGTATTGCCTTGGTTGGTCAGGTCTATATCGATGGCAAGGTTAGAGAGGCTAACGGCGCCCTTAGTTGCATACACCCCTGAAGACATAAGATCGGAAAGAGACAGATTATCGTCATCGGCTTTCGTCTTAATGGTAATTCCCGAAACAGAAAGCTGTGCTGCCGCGGAATGGATGGCGTAGTAGATGGGGCCGCCGTTGAAGTACAGGGTGGATTTCTTGGCGGCATCGCCTTCGATGGTGACCGAAGCGGCATTGACCACGTCGATGATCGACCCGTTCGCTTTGTGCGAATGGCTGGTCAGGGTGTACCCGTTCATCTGGATGACCACGGTTTCGCCAGGAGCGTTGATGCTTAAGTAACCTTTGACAGTCAGATCGGCCGTAAGTTGATAGGTGCCGCCCTGCGTAATGAGCAGATTGCCGTCGGCATTGGCGGCTGTTTCCCACAGGTAGTTCAGGTTGCTATCGTCTGCAACATCTGCCAGCACAGTGGCTTCAGCGGCGCTTTGAGTCAGTTGGCTGTGGGACTGCTCTTCGCCGGTGTCAGATGTGTTCGTCTCGGCAGAAGGGTCGGGAACAGCGGTTTCGTCCGCTTCGTTGGAAGCTTCGCCCGCCGTGTTGGGAACCACGTCCACAGAAGGCGCCGGATCCAGGTTTGCAGTGGGGGCTTCGGTGGCTTGAACGGTGGCGGGTTGTTCTTGCTGTTCGTCCGCTAGCGCCGGCACGCTTACCCAAGGCACACACAAACACGCCGACAGCAACACCGCCGCACCCTTGCGAGCTTGGTTTGCCAATACTTTACGCGCTTGCATCGTGACGTCACCCGCCTTTTATTCCTCAACCCGCGGACATTCGGCAGTGTAGGCCGTGTCAAAGTCTTGCACGAACGACACACCGGTGCCTTCGGGACAACGGTAGAACGCTTTGTAGAATTCATTCACATAGCTGGCGCTGATGCTGGAATCCAAATTGCTGAAGAAATTGCACAGGGTCCACGGCGAAAGCAGGAAGCTTTCCACGGTGCCGTCGGCCCAGCTGCCGCACACGCCGGTAGGCACCACGCGTACTTCGTAGGGCTGCCCCACGTTGTACAGGCCGTTGGTCAGAAGCGCGTTTTCCACCACGTTAACCGCCAAATCGGACGAACGTACCAAAATGAGAGGGAAGTCCGCATCTCCGACGGTAGACCACATGCTTAAGTCGGACGAACTAGGCGCATACCACAACGCAGAGGGCATGTCGCGCGTGGCGAAAATGGCGGCGCTAACCAACTGGGATGTATCTCCTGGCACCACCAAATATGCACGCGATGACCCAGTGTCGGCAACACGCGGCAAAATTGCCTCATAGGCATTGTTCACCACGCCCGCCATCTGCAGGTAATAGTCCATCAGAATGAAGCTGCGGCCCGAAGTGGTGGCCGAAATGCCCGCGCCCTGGGCGATGATGGTTTCGCCGTCCAGGTACAGCGACGCATTGCCGTAGGTACGCTTGGCGGTCGACGTGCCGCTTACCGCATACGTCCATCCATCAATGTATGCCGTGGTAATGCGGTTGGAGCTTAGGTTGGTGGTGGCCTGCCCCACGCCCGTGCCGTCCGTGCACTGGTAAATGCACTGGTTCGACGACGGACCGGACTTGTAGGAGTAACCGCCGTTGGCCTTCAGCATGTTGTCGAACGTGTCGGTGCGGTACTGAACGTAGTTGTTGGCCATTTCTTGCGTGGAAAACTGCACTTCGGTGGAGTTTTTCAGCAGTTCGCCTACCAGGTTCACAGCGGCGGTTATGGCTTCGTCGGTGGTGCTGGTGGTGCCCAAGTTGGGGGCAACTATCACGTTGATGCCTTTTTCGGTGAGCGCCGCCTGCTCCTGTTCACTTAGCACCACGTCTGCGTTGTCCATGATGACGGCATCGGGGGCAATGTCTAGCAGGGCCTGCAGGTCCAATGTGAAGCCGGCTTCGTGGCTGCCGGTCCACACGGTGGGCACGTCGGCTATACCTTCGTCGCCTTCAGCGGAAAACATGCCCTGGTCCACGCGGGCCAACATGTCTGCTTTCCATTCTTCGTCGGTGGCGGCCAGGCCGCCCTTGCCAGCCAGCATCTGCACGATGGTGGCGTATTGGCCCACAGCCGCAATCTGGCCCACATTTTCGGGAAGCTCGGTGACTGCGCCCGTGGAATCCCACACCTGCGCTTCGCCTCCGCCGCCACCGGTGGCTTCGTCGCCGCCTAGCGGAGAATCGTCGGCTGCTTTCTTTTCCGGGTCGTCGGATTCACCAGTGCCTTCACCATCGCCTGCGCCGGTATTGTCTGGCGTGGACGTTTCGCCCGTGTTCACGTTGGCATTCTTGCCTTCGGCGTCGGTGTTTTCGGTGTTGCCAGATGTGGCGTTTTGATCGTGCGCGCTGTCTTCTTGCTGTTCGCGCTGTTCGGTTTCCTGCTCTTCGGGCTGCTCTTCTTCGTAGTCCGGCAGCGTTTGGGTTTGGTCGTCTATGCGCGTGGAATCGTCTATCACGCTGGAAGTGCGCGTGGGGTCAGGCGGGGCGCCCGGGGTGTCTTTGTACTTTGGCTCGATCGTTTCGTCTAAGGTGCCTATCACTTCGTCTTCCACGTGTTGGGTGAGCACGTCGGTGTATTTGCAGCCCTGCAGGCCAAACACCAGCACCAAGCACAACACCACGCACAGCACCTGCTTCAGGCGCTTGGCGAAGGTATGCGCAGTGCTGGCAAACATGTGCGTTCCTTTGAACGTGGCGGAGGACACATGGCGGCACAAAACCAGAGCTGCTATGCCCTATACAGCTTGAGTATATATCTACAAGTAAATAATTCTTTGTTAGAATGTGTTTTTTACAGGAATATTTCAGCTAACGGAGCATAGCTGTTACGGAAGAGGTACTTATGGCTGCTGTGATTGACGAAGCCGCTGTTCAGGAAGTTGTTGAGCTGATTGAAGGCGGCCAGTCCGCCGAGGCACTTGACGCCGTGCTGCCGCTGATTACGAAGCTGGAAAACGCCTACGGTCGCGGCGCCGACCAGGCCACCTCCGAAAAGGTATACTACAACTTCGCCGACACCATCCAAGGGTTCTTGTTCGCCGTGCAAAGCAAGGAGGAGCGGCGGATTCTGCCCGCCAGCCTGCCCTACGCGCAGTGCTATTGCTTGGCGGGACAGGCGTTGGCGCTGATGGAGCGGCATGAGGAAGCCATTCCGTACTTGAGCAGCGCCGTGGATTGGGACCCTTCCAGCCCGTCGCTTCAGATGCTGTTGGCCCGCAGCTGCAGGGCGCTGGGCGACTGGAAAAGCTTCATAGCGTGCCTGAACAGCGCGTTTCCGCTGATTACCGTGCCCGAAGACATGGCCACCTACCAGTGCTATTCCGGCCTGTATTACTTGGCGAAGGACAAGCTTGAGCTGGGCATTGCCTGTTTGCAGGCCAACACGCGCTGGAAGAAGTTGGAACTTGCCAACCAAGCGCTGCTAAGCCTGGCGGCCGAGCGCGGCGTGGAAAAGGTACGCATGGACCAATCCACCGTGGTGGGCGTGCTGATAGCCGGCGGCGAGCACATCCTGCCGCTGGAAAGCACCCTGCAGTCCTTGGTGGACTTGGCCACAACGGCCACGGTGCGGGAAGACTACAAGCTTGCGATGGCGGCCCTTTCGCGCGTGATAGCGTTCACCGACGACGAAGAGCTGAAGCAGCAGCGCGACAAGCTGCGCAAGCTGGCGACGCATTCCGTGCACAAGCGTTAGCGCCGCGCGGCTTGCCGTACGTTGGTGTACCATGGGGGTGCATGTTTGAGGAAGGCTGGGGATAGCATCAACCTGTTCGATCGCATACCGCGTGTTTCGCCTGACGCCCCGCTTTCGCGGCGGGGGTTTTTGTGCGCTTCGGCCTTGGCGGCGTGCGGCGCGGGCACAGGCCTGCTGGGCGGTTGTGCTTCGGAAGAAAACCCGCAGGTGAAGCAAGGCTTCGCGGCTGACTGCGAAATCAAGACCTACCCCGTTTCGCTTTCGCTGTACGCCGATGCCAACCTGAAATGGATGGCGGGCGGCAGCGCTGCGGCGGCAAAGCTGGGCGCCGACGGCCTGACCAAGCTGGAAGAATATGCGCTTCGCTACCAAAACCAGTCCCAGCGCGAAAACGTGAGCATCAGCGTGCACTACGTTGAGCCTGCCCAGTTGGCCACTCTGGTAAAGGAAGGCTTCACGGCCGGCGATGGCATTGTTGCCGTTGACTATATGGTGTCCGAAGGCTGCGCGGCCGAAACCATCGACGGCGGTGCGGCGGAATATATGGTACGCGACCTGTCGTACAACCTGTCGGACCGCTGCGTGATAGTGCGCAAGCGCGGCACCACCAACATGCTGCCGAACGCCGAAACCATCGACGGCGACGACACCCCCGACGGCCAGATAAACCGCCTGCAGCAGCTGCCCACCTACAACGGCAAGATTGCCTTGGCCAACGAAACCGTGGCCACCGAAGGCGTGTGCGCCAACAAAGTACTTGCCAACCAGCAGTTTTATTCCAACTTCGACGGCCGCGACGGCTTCTACGACGAAAGCATAGCTTCGAAGTTGCGTGTGTATCCCACTCAGGATGCCGCCATGGACGCAGTCACCAACGGCGCCTGCCAGCTGGGGTTTGCTTTCCGCAGCAGCCTGAATTCCCACTATCCGCTGGTGGAAGAATGCTACAACCCGCAAGGCGGCGTGATGACCTACAAGGCCGCAGCCCTAAGCCGCTCCCCCGAACCCGGCGTCATGCGCGACTTCTTCGCCTTCATAATGACCTGCACCGACTAAGGGCGGCGGGCACGCGTGCGAGGCGCGGGCCGGCGGGCGCAGGTGCGAGGCGCGGGCCGGCGGGCGCGGGACCGGGACAGAAAACTGCACGCCAATATCATTCCGAGCAAACAGCGCCAAGACATGAGAGTGCGACAAGGCCTAGGCCCGCCAAAACCGTGCGAAGGCGGTTGGCAGCTTCGTCGAGGAATCTCCTTCGGAGTAAGGATTGCTTGCATTGGGCGGGCGCATGAGACGCAATGGGGGGCGCTGCGTGGGAGCTATTAGGCAAGGAAAAGGAAGTGCCTTGCTTTGGGGCCAGGACCCTCGCCTTCGGCGGCGCGGGGTTGTGGCGGGCCGCGGGTTCGCGCGCACGAGGCGCGATGGGGGCGCTGCGTGGGGGCTATTAGGGCAAGGAAAAGGAGGGCAAGCGGGTTGGGACCTGGACCCTCGCGTTCGCGACGCGGGGTTTTCGCAGGCTGCAGGTTCGCGCGCACGAGCCGCGATGGGGGCGCTGCGCTGGGGCTATTAGGCAAAGAAAAGGAAGTGCCTTGCTTTGGGGCCTGGACCCTCGCCTTCGGCGACGCGCGGTTTTCGCAGGCCGCTGGGCCGTGCGCACGAGGCGCGATGGGAGCGCTGCGCTGGGGCTATTAGGGCAAAGAAAAGAAGGGCAGGCGGCTTGGGGCCTGGACCCTCGCCTTCGGCGGCGCGGGGTTTGCCGGCCGCAGGGTCGCGCGCACGAGGCGAACCCGGAGCGCTGCGCTGGGGTTATTAGGCAAGGGAAAGAAGGGCAAGCTTGCTGGTGCGCGGGCCCTCGCCTTCGGCGGCGCGGGGTTTTCGCGGCCGGGCGGGGCCGGGTGGCAGCAGAGGCCGAAAGACGGAATCAAATTCCGGGAAGATGGCAGCAGAGGCCGAAAGACGGAATCAAGGCGGCCCTTTTGGCCCTTTCTGGGCGCCCGAGCGGTGCCACCCGCAGGCGCCCTTTCGGCGCCGAATCGCGTCATCCCAGGTCAGAC
>JAUNIP010000030.1 GCA_030523425.1 Coriobacteriia bacterium | reverse complement strand
CGGAACGGGTCGCCCGAAAGGCATCCGCCATCCCCCGCCGAGTGGACTTTGGAGCGTGACGAAAAGGGCCACGGTAGCTTCTGCAGGGTTACTCGCGTTCGGGGATGGTGCCTTCGCGGTAGGCGGTCATCAGGCGTTTCAGGTCGTCTATTTGTTGTTGCAGCTGGGCGCCTTTGTCGGTGTCGCACACTAAGGTGCGCTTTTCCACCTGTTCCACCACCTGCCGCGTGGAGCAGATGTCCTGCTCGTTTTCCACGGCCGCCTGGGCGGATTCAAACGGTTCGTGGGACGCCAAGATGAACCCGTAGGAATTGGAGATCAGCGTGTAGCCGGCAATGCCGGTGGTGGGTTGGTAGGCCTTGGAAAAGCCGCCGTCGATGGTCAGCACGCGGCCGTTGCACTTGATGGGGTCTTCGCCGTCTTTCACCTTCACGGGCACGTGCCCGCACACGATGCGCGACGTTTCGGGGTCCATGTCGAATTCGCGGAAGATGCCCTTGATGACGTCTTCGTTGTCAAGCATCTTGTAGAAGGGGTTTTTGTCTTCCTTGCGCGCCGCCTTGTCGTTTACGAAGTAATTCTCGAAGGTGGCCATCTTGCTTTTGGCGAACAGGGGGGACCCGTCGCCTAGCCATAGCCACCAGATAAGGTCTTGCCCGCGGCGGCGTCGTTCGGAGTCGGGGTCTTTGAAGGCGGCGCGGATGTAGTTTTCCAGCACCTGGTACAGTTCCCGGCCCTTGCAGCGCTTGCCGAACACATCAACTTCCTTAGGCGTGCCGTCGGCGTTTAAGGGCACGCAGGCGTGCACCAGCAAGCAGCCGTTGCAAATCTTGTACAGGCTGCCGGCTTCCAGCAGGAATGCCACGTGGCGCTGCAGCTTTTCGCTGCCCTTGAAGGCCTGCTCCAAGCGGGCCATCACACGCTCTTCGTCTTCGGTCAGCTGGTAGGGGTTGGCGGGGTCTACCGTGGGGAATTCCTTGTCGGTCAGCTCGTACTCCACGCCGTCTAGGGTGATGGTGCCCTTTTCGTGGTCTATGTGGTGCAAAAGCTTGCGGTCCTGCATGTCGAAGCTGGGGTAGCGGTCTATCAGTTGGCCTTCCACTTTGAACTGGATGATGGCCATGGCTTTTTGGATTTTCACGCTTACCTGGTGCTCTTCATCCGTCAACTGCGGATTTCCTTTCAGGCCGAAGGCCACGCAGGGGTCGTTTTCGTAGGCACGCTTGGCCCAGCCCGCCAAGGGCAGAATGTTGATGCCATAGGCGTCTTCCAAGATGGACAGATTGCCGTAGCGCGAACAGTTGCGCACCACATGCGCTATGCAGCCCCATTGGCCCACAGCCGCCCCCATCCACACGATGTCGTGGTTACCCCACTGTATGTCCACGGAAGGGTGTTTGATCAGCATGTCCATGATGGTGTGGGGGGCAGGTCCGCGGTCGAATATGTCGCCTACGATGTGCAGCTGGTCGATGGCCAGGTTTTGGATGGCCAAGCACAGCGCCTCAATGAGCCCTTCAGCGCTGCCGGTGCGTATGACGGCTTCCCCGATGGAGTGGTAGTAGGCTTCCTTGTCCTCGTCGTAGCGGTTTTCGGTCAGCAGTTCCTCGACTACGTATTGGAAGTCCTTCGGGAAGGCCTTGCGCACCTTTGACCGGGTGTATTTGCGGCCCACGTGCCGGCACACCGTTATCAGCTTGCTGATGGCGTCGGCATACCACGCTTTGGGGTCTTCGGCGGCGGCCAGTTCGATGCGCATCTTTTCCTTGGGATAATAAATCAGCGTGGCCAGTGATTTTTTTTCAGCTTCGCTGAGCCTGCTTGCGAACACTTCGTCAATCTTCAGGCGGATGGAACCGGAAGCGTTACGCAGGACGTGGGAGAACGATTCGTATTCGCCATGGATATCCGAAGCGTAGAATTCGGTGCCCTTGGGCAGGTTCAATATGGCGCTCAGGTTGATAATCTCTGCCGCGGCGCTAGAGCTGGTGGGAAATTGCTGGGACAGTAATTCCAGGTAGCGTTGGTCGGAAACGGTCATGGTTGTGCCTTTCTTCGGGGTAGTGCTGGGCGTATTTTACCGCATGCGGCGGCTGTGCCGATGGCGCCGGGGGGCGAATTGGCGGCGCGGTGCGCAGAAAAGCCGGCTGGGCGAAGGCGATCTGCGCCTTACGCGCGGTTCTCCAAAATGCGGAAGTTGGCGCTTTCCTTGGAAAGCTGGAACACCAGCTTGCGCATGTGCTCTTGGGTGATGTCGCCGCAGATGGTCAGGTCGAAGGTAACGGTGTGGGTGATGTCGCTTACTTCCACCAGCTCCATCAGCTCCATGTTGAATCCGTAGTCGCCCACCATGCTCAGGATGGAACTCATGGCGTTTGGGCGGTTTATGCGGGTCAGGCGCACTTTCAGCAGGCTGCCTGGCGTGCGGGTAAGCTCTGCGCCCTCAATCTTGTCGAAGATGCCTTCGTTCCAGTCGTAGATCAGGCCGTACTGGTACATGCGGCTGGTCTCGGTGATCTTGCGCACCACGGCCAGGTATTGCGCGCGGCGCTCTTCGGGGATGCCCTCGCCTAAGTCGTCCAGGATGGCCTGTTCGCGCTCTGCGCGGTAGATGTCGGTGCTGCCGGCGGCCTGCTTGGCTTGCGCCACCTGGTATGAGCAGTCCATGCGCTGCATCAGCAGTTCGCGAATCTGCAGGTCGATGGCGTCTATGTTCTTGCGGATGTGTGAAATGTCCACCATGGCGTTCTCCTTGTTGGGTTTGGTTAGCGCACATGTTAGCGCAAGTTCGGTGAAATGCGGATAACGCGCGCCGCTTGCGGGCGGGTACTAGTACAATTTGAGCAGCGAAGCAAACGCACGCAAGTGCCGCAACGAACGGAGCCCCCCATGACCAAGATTGCAACCCGCAAAGAATTCGAAGCCGTTGATGCCTTCGGCGTAGGCGCGCCCAACGAAGCGTTCGCCCAGTATTTCATCGGCGAATCGTTCCTAAAGCCCGCCACCGACCTTGAAAACGGCGAATTCCCCCTGTTCAACGTGGCGTTCGAGCCGGGCTGCCGCAACAACTGGCACGTGCATCATGCAAGTGCGGGCGGCGGCCAGATACTCATTTGCACGGCTGGCGAAGGCTGGTACCAGGAATGGGGCAAGCCGGCCGTTTCCATGGAGGCGGGCAGCGTGGTGTGCATTCCTGCCAACGTGAAGCACTGGCACGGCGCGAAGAAGGACAGCTGGTTTAGCCACCTTACCTTCGAGCCGGCGGGGGAGGACACGTCCAACGAATGGCTTGAGCCCGTGACCGACGACGTGTACGGGCAGCTGGCTTAGGCTCAGGGCGGCGGCCTGGGCGGCATGGCGTGAAGTGCGATTATCTGATAGTGGGCGCAGGCTTGGCGGGTGCCACCTGCGCCTTTCTGCTGCAGGCGGCCGGGGCGCGCGTGGTGCTGGTGGAGCGCGCGAACGCGGCCACCAAGCGCAAGCTGTGCGGCGGCATGCTGACGGCGCGTTCGGTGGCGTTGGTGGACACGCTGTTCGGCGAACGCGGCAGCGCGCTGTACCAGCACGCCAGCACCAGCATGCACCTGATAACCGACGGATTCCAAACCGACATTCCCCATGTGACGCTGCGCACCTTGGACAGGCCCCGTTTGGACAACCTTGCGCTTGAAAATTACCTGGCGCTTGGCGGCATGCTGGTTGACCAGGCGAAAGGGTGGCGGGTGGATCTGCCCGCCCGCCGCGCGCGCGTGGAAACCCCGCACGGCACGTTGGTGGCGGACTACGGCACACTCGTCGGTGCCGATGGCGCGCTTTCCCAGGTGCGCCGTCTGCTCACGGGCGTGACGCCCGCCCAGGCCGCCGCCTGCAAGCGCCCGCTGGTGAACGCTTCGCTGGAAGCTGCGTGCGAACCGTGCGGATTGCCCATCACGCTGCAGTTCGACCCCGTGCTGTACGGCTACTGCTGGTACATTCCCAGCGGCGAACAGGCAAACATCGGGTGCATGGCGGGAAAGCCGCGTGCAAACCTGCGTGCGCGCCTGGATGCCTTCGCCGCAAGCTTGAACCTGGAGTACACCAACCTGCGCGGGGCCTTTTTGCCCAGCGGCGCGGGCGTGCTGCTGGAACAGCAGGGCGTGTATTTGCTGGGCGACGCCGCAGGGCTGATATGCCCGCCTAGCGGCGAAGGCATCTACTTCGCGCTGGAGTCTGCACTGCAGCTGGCCTGCGCCCTTGCGCGCGGGGGAGCAACCTACCAGCAGCGCATGCACCCCTGCGTGCACGAAGTGCGTCGGCAGTATGTGCAGCGCCACCTGGTGCTGAATTCCCGCATGCAAAAAACAGCCGGTGCCCTTGCGCGCGCTGTGCCGGGCGCCGAAACCGGATTGTATTCTTTCGCCTTGAATCGCTACGCGGGCTTTTCGGGCTAACGGGTTGCCGCGGCGCGGTATCATAGACGAAATATATTTCGTTAGGAGGCGTTGTGTCGCACGTATTCAATTGCAGCACCTGCGGGGCCCAGTTGGTGCCCAGCGAAACGGTGGCGTCGCTTGCCTGCCCGTTTTGCGGCAACACCGGCATCTTGCCTTCCCGGCTGGAAGGCGCCGCGCAACCGGCGGCCCTCATTGCGTTTTCGCTCACCAAAGACCAGGCAAAGCAGGCCTTGGAGGGCCACTGGAGCACCGGGGCGCTGACCGTGAGGGGCTTCAAGCCCCAGCTTCAAAAGATAACGCCGGTCTACATTCCGTTCTATCTGTATTCGTGCGACTACCACCTGGAACTGGCTTGCGTCAGCCTCAACTTGGTGGGCGATGACGATTTCCGTAGGGTGTGTTGCAGCGCCACTTTTGATCGCATCAATCTGGACGCGTCCCGCGGCATGCCTGACGATTTGATGAATGCCCTTATCGAATACGACTATTCGGCCCTAAAGCCGTTCAGCTACGATTATCTGCTGGGGTCGATCACCGAAATTGCCGATGAATCCCGCCAAGCGTGCGAAACCCGCCTGCGCAATGGCCTGCAGCGCACGTTCCTGGAAACCAACGAAGGCTATGTGTGCCACGAAAGCTTCGACAACACGCGCGTGGAATACGTGTTGTTGCCCGCGTATCTGTGCGAAGTGGAATGGGAAGGCGACACCCACTTGGTTGCGGTGAACGGCCAAACAGGCGCGGTGGCTTCCCAGGGAACATCCATTTCCAAGGCCAAGGGAATGGCGCTGTTCGTGGCAGAGCTTGTAGTGATCTTAGCCGTGGCTGTAGTGGTCGGCGTGCTGGCCGGAACCTTCGCTTTGGGCTCTTTGGCGGGCATCATAGCCACGGTAGTGTTGCTGGTTGCCACCTGGGTGCATCTGTGGAACCGCTATGGCATGGGAAGGGAAGATGTGTGATGGATATCAAGGGATCGGACGTCATTGTCCTTATATTCTGCATTTTTGTGCTGTATACCGTTTTGACCATGCTGTTCAAGCGCCTGCAGCGCGGCAGCCTGGACTTGGCTCCTAAGTTTGATGCCTACATGAAGGCGGACACGCTGAAAAGGGACGAAACCGAGATCAAGGAATCGGAGTACCAATCCATCAAAGAATGGGCCACGCTGATTGCCGAACAAGATGAGGCTGGCGACGAGATTGCCTATAAGAGCCACAAGGGGAACATATAATGAGCAAGAGTTTTTCAATGGAAGTTCGCTTGTGCCCCAGCTGCAGCGCCGCCTTGAGCTTCGACCCCGCAACGGGTCAGCTGCACTGCCAATACTGCGATACCTTCTTCCCCCTAGAAGACGCGCCCTACCACCCGGGCCCCTTCCACCAAGGCGAAGCCTTCGTCTACGACGAAGGGGGATCTGCCTAACAACATGGCTTCGCTTGGTCAGTTGTCGTGCTTCTTGCGCGTAAGCGGCCGCATGGCGCAGCGCAGGGCGAACACCACGGCCATCACGCCCAGGCCTATCGCGGCCCATTGCAGCGCCAGGAAGGGGATGGTCTTGGTTATGTCCGCGAAGGCGAAGTCGATGCTCAGCGACAGGTAGCCCACCAGGTTCAAGTCCACGAAAGACCACACGCCGAACGCCACCACCGCTGCGGCTGCCGCCACGCCCACAACCGCAATCGGCACCGACGGCTTCTTCCGTGGCACGCGAATATCCAGGCCTGCGTGTGCGAAAGCCACCATGAACAGCCAATACGTGCAAGACAAGTGCACCTTGCGCGCTAACACCGCCCCAGGGAATGCTGGCAAGAAGCCGAAGGCGTGCTTGGAAAGCACCAGGCTTGACCAACCGATGCCCACCACCAGTGCCACCAAGGCCACCAGCAGCAGCAGCGACAGCGCGGCGTGGGCGTTTTTCTTTCCCAGCACCAGCGCCGCCAGCCGCTTGCGCTCGGCAATCACGTGAAAACACACCAGCACCACCGCGGCTATGCCGAAATACTCGTGTTGCACTTCGGCCACCAGCGAAGTGGCCATGACGCACACCAGGGCGGTGCCTATCAGGACCGAAGAGACGCGACGCAGCATCAGGCAACCCCGTTGGTGGCCAGCCAGGCCGCAATCTCATCATCCAGGCCTGCATCGCCGCTGTAGTGAACGTCTAAGGGTTCGCCAATCATGGAAGAAGGCGCCAACTTGGCTATGGCGCTCACGCTTTGCCCCAAGCGGCCACCGCCGTGACTGCAGAAGGGCACGATGGTCTTCCCCGCGAAGTTGTACTGTTCTAGCAGCGAAGCTATGGGCATGGGGATGGAAGCCCACCAGTTGGGATACCCAATCATCACTGTGCTGTACTGAGCCATGTCAATCTGGTTGAGCAGCGCAGGCCGCGCCTGCACGTTCTGGTCGTGCTGGGCTTGCTCTAGCACGGTGTCGTAGTTGCTGGAATAGGGCTCGGCCAGTTCCAGTTCCACCAGGTCAGCTTCGCAGTGGTTGTGAATCTTGTTGGCTATGCCGCGGGTGTTGCCGCTCCAGGAAAAGAAGACGATCAGGTTTTTCCCGGGCGTGCCGCCCGCTGCCACGGCGTTTGTGCCTAGCGCGCTGACCGTGGCGGTGACCGGCGCGGCGCTGCGGGCCACGCGCAGGCCCACCGAAACGCTGGATTGGTCGTAGGGCAGCGAAGCGCGGTAGGCGCTGCGCAGGTTCTTCGCGAAGTCGTTCCAGCCGCCGCCGCGATACGCGCGCAGCACACCGGTTGCGCCCGTGGGGTCAGTGGTGCCTGCCGCGGCGTAGTCACCGTAGCCGTCCCACACCCATTCGCCCACGTTGCCGTGCATCTCGTAGAAGCCCCACGCATTCGGCGGGAAGCTGCCGGGCGCCACCGGCGCCCGGCGATAGATGCCCGGCTTGGTGTCAAGCACGTCCTGCGAAAAGTAGTTCTGTTCTATGTTGTAGGGGTAGTGCCCGTAATAGTTCGCTTCAGTGTCGGGGTCTATGGATGTTTCGGTGTTGAAGGGCGTGGTGGTGCCCGCACGGCAGGCGTATTCCCATTCCGCTTCAGTGGGAAGGCGGTAGCCGTCGGCGGATTGGTCCCAGGTGACGTCAGCTTCGCTGATGGAATACGCGGGCGTAAGTCCTGCGGCCGCGGAAAGCGCGTTGCAGTAGGTGACCGCTTCCAGCCAGCTTAGGTTGGCCACAGGCAGGGTGTCGTCCGTTTGGAATTCCGGGGCAGAACCGGTGGCGGCACGGTAGTCGGCCACGGTGGCTTCATAGGGGCTTAGGTAGAAGCTGCTCACCGTCACCTGGTGCTGCGTTTCGTCCGCGCCGCGCCACGCTTCGTCTTCGGGGCTGCCCATCATAAAGCTGCCGCCTTCTACCAGCATCATGCCGTCCTCGGTTTGCTCGAACGCGGCTGGGGCAGGCGTGGGCGCGGGTGCAGGCTGCTGGTTGGTGGTGTTCGCAGCCTGGTTGGTTTCCGAACGCGGCGTCCAGGTGCAAGCATCCACCATCAGCGCCGTGCCGGCAAGGCCGGTCAGGCCCGCTGCTTGCAGAAAATGCCTGCGGCTTATGGAATAACGAAACGAGGTGTGCATGGGACGCTCCTTCGTGAGGGAATGGCTATTGCGCCAGCAGGGCGTCTAATTCGCCGCTTGCGCCGGTCAGGCGCATGCCGGTGGTCCATTCGCCGGCACCTGCTATGGCCTTCAAGGTAGAGCCTGATCCGGCAATACCGCTGCCGCCGGACGTGCAGAAAGGCACTACCTTCACGCCGACAAGGTTCACGCTCTCAACGAAGGTGCGCATGATGGCCGCGGCTTCGCCCCACCAAATGGGATATCCCAGATACAGGGTGCCCACGCCGGTCAGGCTGGGGGCGCTGCCGATGGCGGGACGCGCGGAGGCGTCAAACGATTCGTTGTTGGCACGGCAGCCCTCAATGTTGTAGTTCAGGTCGTCAGCGGAATAGGGTTCGGCAGGCACAATTTCACCGGCGGTCACGCCCAGTCGGGCGGCCAACGCTTCGGCCTGAGCGCGGGTGTTGCCTGTGGCCGAAAAGTACACCACGGCCACGCCGTCTGCGGCCGGCGTGGTGGATTGATTGGCGGTGTTGGCTGTGTTCGAAGCCGCGTTGGCGTTGGTGTTGGTATTGGCAGCCTGGTTCGCGTTGGCGTTCGCATTCGCGTTCGTGCGGGATTCTCCCGCCGAACAGCCTGCCAACGCGCCGGTGGCAAGCGCGCCTGCCACGCACGCCGCTGCCGCGCTAACGAAGTTTCTCCTGCTGATAAGGGGTTCCATGCGCCTGTCCTTTCTTGCAAGGGGTTTACAGGCTCTTATTATGCCTGTTGGGATTGCGTATGTCTACGCGTGGAACACGCAGCCATCCACCGCATTTCTAAGGTGTGCCCCGAAGCTTGTGGCGGGTCTGAGCCGTGGCGCTGCAGCACAGAAGCGCCCGCCTAGCGCAGTTCCTTCAGCAGGTATCCTTCGCGGATGCCGGTCTTGGCCACTTCCAGGTAGTCTATGCCTGCTGCCTCCATGATGGCGCGCATGATGGCGCATCCGGGCAAAAACGTGTGCACGCGCGAAGGCTGGATCTGCAGCACCAAGCGGGACAGCGCGAAGCGGTCGTTGGCGTTCATGTCGAAGATGCGGTTGATGCTTTCCAGCGAAAGCGTGCGGTTGTCAGGGCTGCTGTAGCGTAGGTGGTTGGCCACTTTCAGGGCCAAGCGCGTGCTGCCGCCTATACCGCAGATGTTTTTGTAGTCCGTGGGGTTCACGGGCGACGTGCGCAGCAACTCGGCGAAGCCCTGTTCGATGGCCTCAAGTTCGTCTTCGCCGGGGATGATGCAGTGCGCATTGCGCCTCCAGCTGGTCAGTGACCCTATGGGGATGGAATCGCACACGGTCACCTTGCCCTTTTGCAGGCCCACCACTTCCGTGGAGCCGCCGCCTAGGTCGAAGAACAGCCCAGAACGCATGGGGGCGCTGGCCAGGGCACCCTGCACCGAAAGGTAGGCTTCCTCTTCGCCGGTCAGCACACGCACGGGGTAGCCGCATTTCTGTTGGAACTCTTTTGCCACTTCGGCGGAGTTGGCGCAGTTGCGCACCGCCGCCGTGGCGAAAATGCCCATCTTTTTGAAGCCGACCACTTCGGCCATGCGCGCCAGTTTGCGGATGGCCTTTCCGCCCGCTTCTATGCCGCCTTTGCTCATGGTCTTATCTGGGCCTATGTAGGCACCCAGGCCTACCGAATCCTTGGCGTCGATGATCTTGGTGAATTTGCCGCCGGATTTTTCCACGCGGTACATGCACAGACGCACCGTGTTGGAACCCACGTCAATGACGGCGGCAGTTAGCTGGGATGCTTCGCTCACTGTTGCTGCTCCTTTCGTAAAACCCGGGCGACTATAGTCTTGCGGTGAAAGCGGATTGTAAAGTTAACATCAGCGTTTTGAAAAGCGCGGCGAACGGACGGACAAATCGTGTCGGCTGTGCTGGGAAATGGAATTTTTCTCGCAGGGAAAAAGGGGACAAGCTATAGAATGGAATGCGGTATGCAAACCGTCGCATATTCAGTCAGGAGGAAAACATGAAAGCTGCGTTTCGCAAGGCTCTTTCCGTGGTCGTTTCGCTGACCATGGTGTGCTGCCTTACCCCCACAGCATCGTTCGCCGGCCAAACCGCCGGAAGCGATGCCGTCGTGCAAGCGGTGCAAGCAACGCCGTATTACGGCGAGCCGGGCGTGGACTACGAGCCCGGAGAGGTGCTGGTGCTGGTGGATGGCACCGCGGACAGCCTTGCCGCGGAAGCGGGCGCGGGCGGATTTTCCGCCCTAGGCAGCCAGCTGAACGTGAACGGCGTGTCCTTCAGCATCCAAGAAAACCTGACCAGCGTCAGCCGCTCCGCCGTGGCCGAGACGCTAGGCGCCGAAGAGGGCGCAGGCGAAGGTGCTTCCCTGCTGTCTTCGCCCACCGACGACATCCTGCTGCTCAGCACCGACGACACGCCGGCGCTGATAGACGCGCTGAGCGCGCTTGAGTGCGTGGTGTACGCGCAGCCGAACTACTACTACGAGGCCTACACGGCAGACGACCAGGCCTTGCAGCAGGCATACGGCGCCGCAGCCACTGCCGCCAGCGCTGCGGCTGAACCTGCCGAAGCCAGCATCCAGGGCAGCACCACTCCCACCGAAGAGCCCTTCTTCCAGTACCAATGGGGCCTGTCTAACACCATTGACGTGAACAGCCGGGAATACCGGTCCTTGAACGTGGAGGCCGCCTGGGCCAATGGCGCCATCCAGACCTCGGCCGACAACCCCGTGGTGGTGGCCGTGGTCGACAGTGGCGTGGACTACACCCATGAAGACCTGAAGGACAGCATGTGGGACAAGGGCCTTGATTACCCCCAGCTGACCGCGTTAGGCGGCGGCATGTACGGCATTGACACCACCGACGACGAGCAGGGCTCCACTGACCCCATGGACACCTATGTGGGCCATGGCACCCACTGCGCCAGCGTAATAGCCTCTGCCTGGAACGACGTGGGCATTGCGGGCATCAATGGCAATGCTGAAATCATGGCAGTGCGCTTCCTTGGGAACAAATCCAAAACCGAAGGTGCCGTGAAGGCCTATGAGTACCTGACCACCGCCAAGCAGGCGGGCGTGAACGTGTGCGTGGCCAGCAATTCCTGGGGCCCGACTGCATCCGGTCAGCCCACCGACAACATCATGAACGTGGTGGTAACCAATGCGGGCGAAGCGGGCATCATTTCGGTGTTCGCCGCCGGAAATGCCGGCGCCAATCACGACAGCGGTCTGGGTGAAATGATGTGCCAGGGCAATCCCTACTTGATATATGTGGGCGCTTTCACCAGCGATGCCCGCCCTGCTGTCTTCACCGACTATGGCATGCAGGCTGTTGACGTGTTCTCCCCCGGCACCCGCATTTTGGCTGCTACCACCACTTCCGACAAGGTAAGCACCATGCCGCCCCAGTACATCCCCTGGGCCACCGACGTGAACCCCGACGGGACGTTGAAGCCCACCACGTACTTCATGGACACCTACGAAGGCAGCGCCGAAACCACGTTCGACCTGTTTTTGGTGAACGACGCCACCCAGGTTCACACTCTGGTGGCGCAAAACGTGGGAGAGCTTGACACCTCCGGCATCGGCTATGTGAGCGATGGCCGCATGAACGTGGCTCTGAGCAAGGCCGTTGACGCGGGCATGAAGGCGGGCGATACCTTCGCCATCCGCGTGACCATCCCCGCCTCGGCCGTCGGCAAGGTGGCCGCCTCCGACGCCGAGAATGTGTACCTTGCCTACACGGGCGGATATACCAACCGCGCTATGGGCATGCTGTATCTAATGACTCAAGGAGCAGGCTGGACGTCCCAAAGCCAAGGCTTGGCCAACCGCGACGGCAACTGGAGCATGTATTCCTGGAGCACGTCTAAGTCTTCCTTCATGGGCAATCTGAACTCGGACGGCTCGTATTCCATGCTGTTCCAGGGCACGCTCCCCGAAGACGCCCAAGACACCACCGTGTACTTCGACAACATCGCGCTGGGCTCCGAACCCGCCCCGTACTACTACAGCGACGGCACGTCCATGGCCTGCCCCGGCGTCTCGGGCGTGACCAGCCTGTTGGCCGCCGCCGCGGGCCAAGCGCTTTCGGGCGACGGCGCCGCCGCCGCCGCCGCGCGAGATCGTGGCCTACATCAAGGGCGGCGTCACCCGCGTGGACACGCTGGAGGACAAGTGCAACACCCAGGGCCTGGTGGACGCGGGCGCGTCCTACCGCGCCTACGTGGCGAAAGACGAAGCCATGATGTATCCCGTGATGGATTCCCTGACCGCCAACGACGACGGCACCATCACGTTGAATGGCTACTTCTTTGGCAGCACAAAGGGAACTCTGAGCTTCAACGACGAAGCGCTTGACATCGTCAGCTGGGCTCCCAACGCCATCACGTTCACCGCGCCTGTGGGCTACGAACGCACGGGCACCATGAGCATAGACTGCGGGTCGGTTTGGCGCAGCAGCCATCGCCTGATGAACATGCCCTTGGCTTCCAGGGGCTATAAGAACCTGCCGGCGCCGGATTTCGACATCACCACCGAAGAGGGCTTCACCTGGAACACGGCCGACCTGCTGCCGCTGTCCATGACGGCCACTCCCAACTTCGTGTATTGCATGGTCGGCAGCTTCCGCGGCGGCACAGGCATAGCCCTGCTGCGCTACAGCATCCTGGAGAACACGTGGACCAAGATGGAGTTCCCCGAAGGTTTCCGTTACTCCGTGACCTATGGAATGGGCCTATCCATGGCCGCCGGCGAAAGCCAGGTGTACATCCTGTGGCAAGCCTACGCCCAGGCCGATTCGGAATTGCAGGAGCGCACGGTGGAAACTTGGCTGCTCACCTGGGACGAGCAGAGCGACCAGTGGCTGTACCAGGTGGCTGTGCCCCTAACCACCGAAGATCCGGATTCCATACTCAACAGCATGCTGGTGTATAGCGACGGTGCCCTGTACAGCGTGGGCTGCAAGAGCTACACCGGTTTGGCGAAGGTGTACCCCGACACGGGGAAAATCTACCAGGAGCTGCCGAGCATGCCCGATGAGCGCATTTGGGGCATAGCCACTGCCACGAAAGACGGCATTATGGTGACGGGTGGCCTGCAGAGTCCCTATATGATCCTACTTCCGCAGCTTGCGAACGGGACGTGGCCGCGTGAAAACCCGGTGCGCTACGATGCCTCTTCCGCCACGTGGAAGAAATCCGACAAGATATTCTATCCCACCGCGGACCAGCTCCCTTCGCAGTATCTGGATGCCAGCCAGATGTGGAGCAGTGCCGTGGGCGCTCTGACCAACGGCGTCATAGTGACGGGCCCCACCTCAGGCCTGAACACCCCCACTATGGTGGACACCTGGGTGTACAGCTACAGCTTCAAAGACGACGAGTGGAAGGGCGTGCAGGGCGCGTTGTTCGATTCCGCCCACGCGCGGGACATAATGGGCGCCACCGCCAACGACACCTATTACGTGCTGGCCTCTAGCGGCAACACCGGCAAGCTGTTGTTCAAGAGCCTGGATTTGAAGAACTACGGCCTGAGCAGCACGGTGGCAAGCGGCAATGCGCTCACTTCCACCCACAATCACGAATGGGGCGCTTGGCAGGTGACCACGCCGGCCACCTGCTGCAAGGAAGGCGCGCAGGTTCACACCTGCAGCCTGTGCGGCGCGCAGGAGGAGCAGGCCATTCCCACCACCGAGCATGCCTGGGGCGAATGGCGCACCGTGCAGAAGGCCACCTACTTGCATGACGGCACGGAGGAGTGCACCTGCGGCGCCTGCGGCGCCCTTGTCAGCCGCACCGTGGAGTTCAAGCCCTTCCCCGACGTGGCCGACCCTGAAAACCAGTGGTTCTACGCCAGCGTCTACGACGCCGTTGACATGGGGCTGTTCGCCGGCTACCCGGACGGCACGTTCGGGCCCGAAAACGGCCTGACGCGCGCCCAGGCGGCTGTGGTGCTGTGGCGCTACTTCGACCCCGAGGAGGCCGACGCCTACGACCCCGCCACCGCGGTGAACACCACCGGCATGACCGACCTGGAGGACGGCCAGTTCTACACCGGCGCCACCAACTGGGCCGTGGAGCACAAGGTCATCAACGGCTACGAAAGCGGCACCTTCGGCCCCGCCGACGAGCTGACCCGCGAGCAGCTGTGCGCGGTGGTGGCCAACGCCGCCCATGCCATGAAGGGCGCAGAGATTGCCAGTGACGGCACGAAGTTGGCCGCCATGCCCGACGCGGACAGCGTGGACGGGTGGGCCAAGACCAGCGTTGCCTGGAGCCTTGACAAGTCCGTCATCGGCGGCAAGAGCATCGACGGCGTCCGCTATGTGGTGCCCTTGGACACGGTGACCCGCGCCGAGATGGCCGCCATCATGGTGAACGCCATCAACGGCGGCGTGCTGTAGGAAAGCGCGAACCCACCCGGCGGCCCGCTTCGGCGGGCCGCTTTTTTGCGCGCGATGTCATTCCGAGCAAGCGGCGCCACAACAAGCGGACAGGGCAGCGCCTGAACCTGCGGTAACCGTTCGAAAGCGAAGGGCAGCGCCGCCGAGGAATCTACTCCGAAGCCAGGGCACTCCCAGTAGGCAAAATCCCACCTACCGCGCGGCGCGCCGGTCGCGGCCGATGCGCTGGTAGAAAGCGGATTTGTCCTGGTACATAAGCCGGTCCGCTTCCTTGCACAGCTCTTCCACGCTGGCTTGCGGGAAATCTTCCCAGCGCGCATAGCCCAACGAAACGGAAAGGGAAGGGCAATAGGTTCCCTTCCAGTTTTCAACCAAGGCACGCAGACGCGCAATCAATGCGTCAAGTTCTTCCTTGGACACAACGCCCACGGCGCTGAATTCGTCGCCGCCGTGGCGGTAGGGAATCAAGGCGTTTTCAAAGGCAGCGCCCATGCAATCCGCAGCAGCCTTGATAATCTCGTCACCGGCGCTGTGTCCTAGCGTGTCGTTGGTGGTTTTCAGCATGTTCACGTCTAGCGCCACCACGGACAGGTTGGATTCGTGTGCGCCTTGGCGCCACCGGTCCAGTTCGTTTTCGTAGGCCTGCCGGTTGCCCAGGCCGGTAAGCGCGTCGTGGTAGGCAAGGTGTTCAAGCTGCGCATTGCGTGCGCGCTGTTCCACGCCCCTGATAAGCGTGCCCACCGCGTAATACATCAGGGAAATGGTCAGGGCCATTATCCCCAGGTTCACAAAGAAGGCATAGTCGATATCAATCATCTTGCGGTAGGCAAGAATGCCGCCGGTCATCAGAACGCTAAACACGGCAAGGCCTACCACCGCCACAACCGCCCCGCTGCGCGTGCGATGCGAGAGGGCGTGCTTGACGCCGATGACCACTATGGTGATGGCCCCAACCGCATACAGAAGATGGGTGATTACCAGCATCTGCGATAAGTCGAACACCCCGGCCACAAACAACACGCATTGCGCTAGGAAGTTGATGGTGTATGCCGCTTGCAAAATCCGCGTGACGCGCCTGCTTTCGCCTAACAGATTGCCCATCAGCGAAACGAAGGGCAAAGGCGCCAAGAACAGTGCCAGGTAGCTTAGCAGCGAATTGTAAGCAGCTATGTTGAACAGGGGATCTAGTATTTCGGTGTCTGCAATCATCCACGTTGACAGACACACGAAAAAGCAGCCGATTTCTGCCACCAGCGCGGCGTCGCGCAGCGTATCACGTTTGGGCTGGAAGGCAAGGAACAGGGCCACCAGCAGCAGCAAGATAATCCCTGTCAGGAACAATACGACGGACAGCGAAATGCCAATGGGGTGGGTTTCAAGCAGGTATGCCGCGTATTCAGGGGGGCTTCCGATGAATACGTGGCCCGTGTAGGCGGCTTCGTGATAGTAAAGCGTTACCTGGGATCCCGCCTCGTATGCGGACAAGGGAACGAATACCAAGGTGGTGCCCAGGGTGGTTTCGCGGTTGAGCAGCATGTTCTTGTTGCTGGTGAACACCACCTGGCCGTTTATTTCTATGCGATCTAGGTGTTCTTGGTACCACAGGATAAGGTTGTCATCCGGCATTAGCGTGGGCAAGGTGTTGGTAATGGAGCAAGGCGAGCTTCCTTCAAAGGGGAACTCAGCAACAGAGGAGCCATCGGAAGTGGTCCAACCCTGGTCGAATGTTTGGGCTGCCGGAACGCTGCCGATGTCAAAGGCATTCCGCGCGGACGCGAAGCCCCACACCAGCATGACGGCAAGAACGACGAACAGGGCAGCTGCAGCGGCAATCCGGATTGCTTTGCTCAACGCCTTCGCCCCTTTCATGTGCCATGCGGGTGGTACCGTTCGTGTTAAAAAGCTTCCATTGACGTGCGGAAACAACCCTGCAGTCTTACCAGGAATGGTATCCGAATGACTGTTTGCACACAACCAGTCATTTTACCTTATTTTGTTGATTTCGGCATTTCCGGAAATGTAAATAGCAGACAAGAATTGCATAAACGGCTCTGCTTGGGCTTGCCGGTGGCATCGCCGCGCGCCGTGGCGAGGATTGAGCCGAACGTGTTATAGTCTGTCAGGCGTTTTGCGGCAGGCCGCCTTGCGCGGCTGTTCGAAGGAGCTTACGGGATGATAGAACTGAAAGCCTATCAGGGGCTTATCCGCAACTGGGAAAATTTAGCGCAGCAGCTGCAGGTGAACATTGCAGGCTGCACCCGCGCGCAGCGCGAAGAGGCGCTGGTGGTGGCAGCCTTTAAGGCCTGGGGCGAAGAAATGGGCTTGCACATCAACGGTCAGTTTGCCGTGGTGCTGTATGACACCGAACGCGAAGAACTGTTTGCCACGCGGGACGTGTTAGGCGCCGAGCTGCTGTTTTATTACCTTGCCGCCGATGGGCGCCTGCTGTACGGCCTGACCATTGCCGATTTGTTTGACCAGCCGGGTTTCGTGCGCCAACCCAACGAGGAGCTTATCCAGTTCTACCTGGGCTTTTCTTATGTTCCTGGTGAAGAAACCCTGTTTGCGGGCGTGAGCAAGCTGCAACCAGGCGGCACCTTGCGCTTTGGGGCTAACGGCTTGCAGCTAGGCTGCTTCTGGGAGCTGTCCTTCGAACCAGATGAATCCAAAAGCCTGGATGAGTGGGCGGACGAAATCTCTGACGCCATGGATGCCAGCATGCTGTGCGTGTGCGACCCTGACGATCAGCCTGATGGTTTCCTTTCCGGCGGCGTGGATTCTTCTTACTTGCTGGCGAAAGGCCGCGGCCGTACGGGCTATTGTGTGGCCTACGAAGACCAGGCGTCCAACGAAGCCGAAGAAGCCCGCGCCACCGCCGAATGGCTGGGCCGCACCTTCGAAGGCATAGAAGTGACGCCGGAAATGTTCTTCGCCACGGTTGATGAGTTCATCTGCGCCTACGAGCAGCCCCAGGCAGACGCCGCAGGCCTGGCGCTGTATTGCGCGGCTAAGGAAGTGGCCAAAAAGTCCACCCTGTGCTTTTCCGGCGAAGGGGCCGATGAATTCTTCGGCGGCTACGGTGTGTATCAGAACACCAAGCCGTTCGAAGGCAAGCAGAATCCGGTGTACTTCGGCGCTACGCAGTCCATGCGCACCTTCGATTTGAAGCATTACCTGAAGCGCTATTACCCCAATCGCGACGCGGCCGACTTCATGCGGCAGCGCGGTGCGGGCGGGCGGCGCTACGACACGGTTTCGTGGATGCTCTACACGGATTTGCGCACCTACTTCGAAGCCAGCATCTTGTTCAACTCCACCAAAATTGCCAAGGGCACGGGCCTAGACATCCGCATGCCCTTTTGCGACCTGCGCATCTTCGACATTGCGCGCCGCATGCCCGCACGTTTCAAGGCGGCAGACGGGGCGAACAAGATTGCCCTGCGCCGAGCCGCTTCGCGCGTGCTGCCCGAAGAGGTGGCGTATCGCAAGAAGCTGGGTTTCCCGGTGCCAGTGCGCGCGTGGTTGGCCGACCCCGCCTACAACGCCGACATCGTGCGCGCGTTTAACAGCCCCACGGCAGCACGCTTCTTCAAGCAGAAGGAAATCCTGGCGCTTTTGAGCATGTTCACCACGGGCAAAACCAACCTGTGGCACAAGCTGCGCTACCGCGGCAACACGGCGGCGCTCTGGCGCCGTGTGTGGTCCATCTACGTGTTCATACGCTGGTACGAACTGTTCTTCGAAGCTTAGTTGCTGCTGCCGGGAAGCCGTGGCGGTTATCGCGTTCTGGTAGAGCGCCTGGGCCGCGGGGCATTCTTCCCGCCGCTGCCGCTGTTGCCGCCCTTGTTTTGCCCCACGAAGTGCTTGCCGGCTTCCAAGGCCGCAATCAGCAATATGCCCACGATGAACGCGGGAATGCAGAAGTTGGACGGATCAAGCGCAGCGTTGGCGGCGTCAATGGTGGTCGGGCCCGTCACGATGGCGTACAGCGATCCGACCATCATGCCCAAGATCATGTAGATGGTCTGCGGGCGGAAGCGCTCCAGGCACACACGGATGCCCTTCACCACCGAAGCTGCGCCCACCAGCACGCCAATGCCGAACACAATCAGGCCGGGAAGGTAGGCGAAGTTCAGGTGCAGCAGCCCACGCACGGCCGTCATCACGGGCACGTACAGGCCGAACACCAGCAGCAGGGTAGACCCGGAAATACCCGGCAAGAACATGGCTGAAATGGCCGCCATGCCGCCGATGAGCAAGAACACGAACAGCAAGAAGTCGGGTGACGCCAGATCAAACGACGAAGTGACGCTGCCGCGCAGCACGGTGATCAGCACCACCAGCGCCAAGCCAATCAGCAGAAACACCCCGTTCGCGGGATTCTTCCGCACGTTTTCCCATTCCTCATGGCAAATAACGGGGATGGCGGCAATCACAAAGCCAATGAACAGCGAACTGACCACGTAAATGTGCGTATCGAAGAACTTCGTGAGCACCAGCGCGGCCAAAGCCATGCCAATGCCCCAACCAATCAGCAGCTTGACCAGCCAAAAGAAGGCTTCCTTGCGCTTTTCGGTGATGCCGCGCTCAAACACGATGTCGTGGACCGACCCGATGAACTTGTCGTAAAAGCCCATGATGAAGGCAATTGTGCCACCCGAAACGCCGGGCACGCTGTCAGCAAGGGCCATACAAAAGCCCTCAAATCCTGTTCGAAGCCATTCCATGTAACGTTCTCCTTAAGCAGTTAACTAACACATTGAAGCAGCTCAGCGTAAACCGCGCTAAAACCAAAAGTAAGCAAAGTGTAAACTAACACCGCAACGGACACGCAAGCAGGCGTTTTGGTAGGGAGGCGCCGCTGTTCGCCTGCAACTGCGGCTGCGGGTGAAGACCGCCCCTGTTGCTCTAAGGGTTCGCGTGCTATCTTATCGTAAAGCGGTTCGCTTTTCGCAGTAATTAAGAAAGCGCAAAGGAAATGGCAGATTCAAACAGGTTTGAAACGGTGCCTGACGACAGGGACGCCTTGGCCTGCCTTTCGCTGCAGCAACTGTGGCAGCTGTTTCCCATCAAGCTGGTGCCGCCCGACCCTGCGTGGGCTGAAAACTACCAAGAAATGGTGGATTACCTGCAGAAAGGGCTGCAGGGCTTTCGCGTTGAGCGCATAAGCCACGTTGGCAGCACGGCGGTGCCGGGGCTGTGGGCAAAGCCCATCGTGGACATTTTGGTGGAGCTTTCTGCGGGCGAAGACATGGCGGCGGCCACGCAACGTTTGCAAGACCTGGGCTTCACCTGCATGGCGCAACGGGCGGGCCGGGCGTCGTTTAACTGGGGCTACACCCTGAAAGGCTTCGCAAGCAAGGTATATCACCTGCACCTACGTTTCGCCGGCGACAACGACGAGCTGTACTTTCGCGACTACTTGGCCCAGCATGCGCACGTGGCCCAGGAATACGCTGCCCTTAAGCTTTCCCTGTGGCGCGAATACGAACACGACCGCGACGCCTATACCGCCGCCAAAACCGACTTCATTCAATCAGTGGTTGATCGGGCGAAACGGGAATATGGAAGGCGGTACTAGGCTTACCGGGTGGGTCTAATCGCCTAGCGTGCTGCCTGAAGCGGCAAGTCGCCGGTGTTCAGGTCGGCTTCGGTGGCGTCGGCGGGCACGTGGGCGGTTTCGTATCCGGCGGCTTCTATGCGCGCGGTGTAGGCCGCTGGCTCCACCTGTTCGAAAATCCAGTCGCCCGCCCAGTCGGTTTCGCAGGTGGCAACGGGCGTGCCACCCGCATCAAGCAGTGTCACCTGCGCACCTATGACCACGTCATTCTTGACGGGGTCGTACACACAGCCGGCCACGAAGCGCCTTGGCAGGCCCTTGTACCACACATGCGCCCCTAAGCCTTCCATGCCAGGCAGCTGTTCGGCGCCGGCAAGGTCAAGTTCGCTCTCTTCGCCGAACAGTATGCCGTCGGTGGCGCAGGAGTCTACGCAGCCAATCCACGTCGCAGTGTTCGTCTTTGCAGGAAATCTGGCAGTTGTAGCAGCCTGCACAGTGGTTGATATCAATAAGGAATGCCTTGGTCATGACTTACTCCTGAACTATGAATTCGCTGTACATCTGGCCGCTGGCGGGGTCGTAGGCGCGGGCGAACGCTTCGGGGTACTGCACGGCTAACTCAAACACGTCCACCTTTTCTTGCCATTCCAGGTTCGGGAAACGCCGAGCACATCGCTCAAAACGCTGCGGCAGCAAGCGTGGTCCTTTCCGAAGAAGAAATGGCCAAGCTGAACTCTCTGACCACCCAAACCCGCTACGAAATCTGGTAGGCGTCGCCGCAGGCACAATCTTGTGCCGAAGGTTTGCGCGGCCTGCGCAACTTACGCTAAGTGCCCACCAGCACGGCTAACACCAGGCAGGTGATTCCTATGAGCGCTAGGGGCACCATGGCCACATAGAAAGCCGGCCAAGGCTTCAGGCGGTCGTAGGCCAGATAGCTTGCCAGCGCGGCCACGCTCATAACGCCTACCAGCACATAGGCCGCAACCGCCACGCCGCCATCCCACGTGCCGCACAGCACCAAGGTGTTCACCAGGGCGCATTCCATGCCGGCCCACAAGCATATCAGGAACAGCTCGGACGTGACCTGCCGCTTGAACGCCACCCGGGTGATAACCAGCAATGCGACATAGGCCACCACCGCACCTATGGCGAAGGGCAGGTTCGCGGCCTGCGCGGGCGCGAAGGCCATCACCAGCTGCCATGCGCCCACCAGGCCTAAGGCGGCAGTGGGAACGAACAGCACCACCTTCAGCCACAGCGGGCTTGTGTTTTCGGGGCGAAAGGTGACCGCCCACCATGCCAGGTAGACAACCGTGCACGCCACCAGCGCCACGTTGCCCCACCAGGCGGATTGGACTATCTGTTCAACAGGCATCGTTTGCTCCTATCACCTGCGCCAGCGGTCTGCGGCCCTTTAGCGCCTCACGCGGCTGCCGCCGAATACGCCAGAGGTTTCAGTTTGGTCTAACAGGCGGTCTAGGGCCGCCACTTCTTCTTCGGTCAGCTTCACCTGCGCCGCTCCAGCGTTTTCCTGCATGCGCTCAAGCTTGCGGGTGCCGGGGATGGGCACTATGTAGGGCTTCTTGCACATCATCCAGGCCAGCGAAATCTGCGCACTAGTGGCGCTTTTGTGTTGCGCCATGTTTTGGACCAGTGCTAACAGCTGCTGGTTGGCGTCTATGCCTTCGTCGGTTTCGGAAATGCCCCAGGTGCGAATCTTGTCTTCACAGATGAGGTTGGCCATCACGCCGGCCACCGTTTCGGGTTCCACCTTGGGGTCTATACGGCGCCGCCGCCCTTGCGCTTGGTGGCGCCGCCTAAACTTCTGCATTCCATGGTTCCTCCTTGCGGTGGGTCGAACGTGATGGCCTTGTTTTTTCGCCAAGCGAAAAGCTCCGGTGAACAGTGGCCACCTTCGGCTGATGAATGAAAACTATAGCAAATTGCTTGCGTGTGGGGGGCGTAAGTCATGTGCCATTCCTACCAGGGCAGGGCTATCGGGCCCCGCGAAGTGAAGGGACCTACTCCGAGATGAGGGCTGTTTGCATTGGGCAGGCGCAAAAGGCGCGATGGGCGCGCTGCGCTGGGGCCATTAGGGCAAGGAAAAGAAGGACAGGCTTGTCGGGGCCTGAACCCTCGCCTGCGGCGACGCGCGGCTTCGCGGGTGCGGGGGCCGGGGCCGGAAAGCGCGCGGCAGGGAAAATTCTGCCATGGGAGCGCCAAAGCGGCCAAAAGTACATAATGTGGTCTTGTTTGCCAAGGGGCTTTCGGGAGAAATATGTCATATCGGCCGAAAAAGCCCCGCCATGGCATACTTTTCGCTGAGAAGGCCCACTTGAGCAGCCCTGGCGCGCATTGTTTCACGCCGCCCCGCGCTTGCGGTGCGCTACGCTGCGCCTTCCGGGCTTGGTCCAGCGCTCGCGCGTTGTGTGAACGACGAACGGGGGGCCGCGGCGGCGGGCGCGGAGGGCCCGCGCGTTGTGTGAACGACGAAACGCCCGATTTCGTCGTTCACACAACGAAA
>JAUNIP010000029.1 GCA_030523425.1 Coriobacteriia bacterium | reverse complement strand
GCCTCACGCCGCGCTGTAAAAAGCCCGCCTTGCTGACCTGGGGTTTCGCGAACGCAATCAAAGGGTTCGCCTCTTTCGTCGTTCACACAACGGACTGCAAAGGGCTGGGCCCGAGCGCCAGACGTCCCTTGAGGCCCCTTCGTCGTTCACACAACGCCCAAAAGGCCCGAAAAACATTGTGTGAACGACGAAAACGGCTCTTTCGTCGTTCACACAACGAATGCGGGCTGTTCCTGCCCTTCGGCGGACTGTCAGCGCAGGGCCGCCCGCAAGCAAATCCGGCCTCGCAACGGGCAGCATACGCGTCCCCATTCTGTGCAAAAACTGCTACAGCACGCCTCCGTTGATGGCGTTTACGGCTATGGCGGCCATTTCGGCGCGGGTGACGGGGCTGGCCGGAGCCACGAAGCGTTCGTCGCCCACTTGCTTGCCGCTGATGATGCCCGCATCCAGACTCCACGCCACGCTGTCGTGCGCCCACGTGGACACACTTGCGGCGTCGGGCATGCCGGTGGTGTCTTCGGCTGCGTCCGCGTTGTGGGCTGCGGCTTCAGTGGGGTTGAACCAGCGCCAACGCGGCGGTATGCGCTCTTGCATCCACAGTTTGGCCACGTCAGGACCAAGATCGTATATGCCGCGCTCCATGAAGGGAATGAACAGCATGGGCTCGTCTTCGGTGCCCATGGCGGGGTTGATGCAAGAGCGAAAGGAGCAGGCCGCACGCGGGTTTCCGTTCCTTTGCGGCGCAACAAGCCGTACAATAAACGTTACGCAAAAAACCCGCGAACCCCGCGAAAGAAGGACCGCATGGCAATCAAGTCCCCCGAAGGCATGAACGACTTTCTGCCCGACCAAGCGCTGGCTTGGAATCACTTCCAGCAAACCGCCCAGCGCGTGTTCGGCACCTACGGCTACCAGCTTGTGTACACGCCCGTCATGGAACTGACGGAGCTGTTCGTGCGCGGCATCGGCGAAGCCACCGACGTGGTGTCCAAGGAAATGTTCGCCGCGTATTCCGGCGGCAACCTGAAAACGCTGCTGGAAGGCGGGAAGGTTAGGTCGAACAGCACGTTTTCGCTGCGGCCGGAAGGCACGGCGGGCGTGGTGCGCGCCGCGGTGGAGCATAACTTGGTGCCGCAGGGTGCGGCCCCGGTGAAGCTGCTGTACGCCGGTCCCATGTTTCGCGCCGAACGCGTGCAGAAAGGCCGCCTGCGCCAGTTTCACCAGGTGGGCGTGGAATGCCTGGGCGCCGAAGAGCCCACGGTAGACGCCGAAGCCATCATCATGCTCATGCGCTTCTACGAAGAAATTGGCATCCCCGCGCAGTCCACCACGCTGCTGATCAACTCCATGGGCTGTGAAGCCTGCCGCCCGGCGTATCGTGAAGCCGTGAAGGCCTACATGGACGCCCACGCGGACGGCCTGTGCGAAACGTGCCGCACGCGTGCCGAAATCAACCCGCTGCGCGCCTTCGACTGCAAAAACGAAGACTGCGCGCATACCATGGAAGGCGCCCCGCACATCACCGACCACCTGTGCCCCGCGTGCCAGGAACATTACACCGCCGTGAAGGCGTACCTTGACGCGGCCGGCGTGGCCTATCAGGAAGACTACCGGCTGGTGCGCGGCCTGGACTACTACACGCGCACGGTGTTCGAAGTGCAGGCATCGGACGGCCTGGGCAGCCAAAACGCCATCGGCGGCGGCGGTCGCTACGACAAGCTGGCCGAAGAGGTGGGCGGCCGTCCCACTCCGGGTTTGGGCTTCGCCATAGGATACGAACGTTGCCAGCTGGTGATGGACGCCGCCGGCGTGCCCGCCCCGCACGCCACGGGCTGCGACGTGTTCGTGGCAACGGTAGACCCCAGCCTGCGCGCGCAGGCTTTCGCCGTGCTGCAGCAGTGCCGCAACGCAGGCGTGCGGGCCGACATGGACCACCAAGGCCGCAGCCTGAAAAGCCAATTCAAGCTGGCGGACAAGCTGGGCGCGCGCAGCGTGGTGGTGCTAGGCCCCGAAGAAGTGGCCGCCGGCAGCGTGAAACTTCGCAACATGGAAACCCACGACGAGCAATTGGTGCCTGTTGACGGCGTGGTTGCTGCTTTGTCGTAGTACAATAGGCAGGTTTGAACGAACGCTCCAAGGAGTAAGCATGACTGACTTTACCAATGAATATTGTATGCATACCGCCACCTGCGGCCAGCTGCGCCTGGCAAACGTGGGCGCCGAAGTTACCCTGACGGGCTGGGCCTGGCACACGCGCGACCACGGCGGACTCATCTTCTGCGATCTGCGTGACCGCGCCGGCTACACCCAGGTGGTAGTGGACCCCGACTGCGTGAGCCCCGAAGAATTCGCCGCCGCGGAACACTTCGCCCGCGAAGACGTGCTGCAGATCACCGGCACCGTGCGCGCCCGCGGCGAAGGCATGGTCAACCCCAACATGGTCACCGGCGAAATTGAGGTGTTGGCCAGCGCGGTGAAGGTGCTGAACAAGTCGGTCACCCCGCCGTTCAGCATCGAAGACGGCATCGAAACCGACGAAACCACCCGCATGAAGTGGCGCTACTTGGACCTGCGCCGTCCGGAAATGTACGCCAACATCAAGCTGCGCCACGTGGTGGCCCAGGCCCTGCGCAAGGCGCTGAACGAACGCGACTTCGTGGAAGTGGAAACGCCTATTCTGGCCAACAGCACGCCCGAAGGCGCCCGCGACTACATTGTGCCCAGCCGCCCGAACCCCGGCAAGTTTTACGCCCTGCCCCAAAGCCCGCAGCAGTTCAAGCAGATGCTGATGTGCGGCGGCATTGAACGCTACTACCAAATTGCGCGCTGCTTCCGCGACGAAGACCTGCGCGCCGACCGCCAGCCCGAATTCACCCAGGTAGACGTGGAAATGTCCTTCGTTCAGGGCGACGACGTGATCAACCTGATGGAAGACGTGATGAAGGAAGTGCTAGAAGCCGCCGGCGTGGAGCACGAATTCCCGCTGCCGCGCATGCAGTATTCCGAAGCCATGAGCCGCTACGGCTGCGACCGCCCGGACACGCGCTTCGGCATGGAACTGGTAGACCTGACTGACATCGTGCGCGGCTGCGGCTTCGGCGTGTTCGCCAAGGCTGTGGAAGCGGGCGGCGTGGTGAAGGCCATCAACTGCCGCGGCGCGGGCGATTGGAGTCGCGGCGAAGTGGAGAAGATGGCCGAAGTGGCCGCCGAAAACGGCGCGAAGGGCATGGCCTGGATTGCGTTCACGTCCGACGGCAGCGAAAAGAGCCCCATCATCAAGTTCTTCGAGGAAGAAACGTATGCCCAGCTGAAAGCCGCCACGGACGCCCAGCCCGGCGACCTGCTGCTGTTCGCGGCCGACAAGCCCGCCACGGTGGCCGCCGTGCTTTCCGCGCTGCGCTTGGCCATGGCCGAAAAGCTGAACGTGCCGCGCCCCGGCCACAACCTGCTGTGGGTGGTGAACTTCCCCATGTTCAAGTACGACGAAGACGAAGGCAAGTACGCCGCCGAGCATCACCCCTTCACCCACGTGCTTGACGAAGACTTAGACAAGATTGAAGACGCGCCCTTAGAATGCGGCAGCTATTCGTACGACATTGTGATGGACGGCTTCGAACTGGGCGGCGGTTCCATCCGTATCCACAACGCCGAAGAGCAAAAGCGCGTGCTGCGCCGCTGCGGCGTTTCCGAAGAAGACATCGACGCGAAGTTTGGCCACCTCATCCGCGCGCTGGAGCTGGGCGCGCCCCCGCACGGCGGCATCGCGCTGGGCCTGGACCGCTTGGTCATGCTGCTTGCCGGCAAGCAATCCATCCGCGACGTGATAGCCTTCCCCAAGACGTCTTCCGCGTCCGACCCCATGACCGGCGCCCCGAACGCGGTGACCGCGCGCCAGTTGAAGGAAGTAAGCCTGCGCACCTTGTAGTTGCGCTGTTCTGCCGAACAGCGCAACAAGCCGACGCTGCGCGGGGCCTGGGCACCCACCTTTCGCCCCTTGTTTCCGGGCTCACGTATGCGCTTGATACGCTACGCCCGGAAGGCGGGGCTTATCAGGGCACCCAGGCCCCGCTCACTGACTTTGCCAACTATGGGAGACAAAAAGATGACAAGAGTCTTCATCCCACAGCAGGGGGCTTTTCGTCCAATCTTTTTGCAACTTTATTAGCCGAAACAAAAATACGCGTGGGTTTCTGGCATAATTTTGCAATTAGGTGTTTCTTGCAAAGGTGTGTGCTATGGCAAAGAAGAGACTAACGCTTGAAGAAATTCGGAACCTTCCTGACGACTATGTGGGAAGCCCCGACTTCAAAGACGACCCCGAATTCGTTCCCAAGACGCAGCCCAGCTACAAAGACCGCGTGGTGTACAACACCAAGTCGCGCTTCCATGCGCGGCGCTATTTGAAGCTGCTGCACTTCACGCATTCATCCACCAAGGCTGCCTTTATTATGCTGTTGGCTGCCGTGGCGGCCCTTGTTGTGGCCAACACTGGCGCGCATGAGCCCTTCTTGGAATTCTGGGAAACCGAATTCGGCGTGTTCTTCGGCCATAACGAAGTGGGCCTGTCCTTGGCTGAAATCATAAACGACATCTTCATGGCCATCTTCTTCTTGCTGGTGGGCATCGAAATCAAGTACGAAATGACGGTGGGCGAACTTACGAACATCCGCCAGGCGTTGCTGCCCATCATCGCCGCGTGCGGCGGCGTTATTGCGCCGCTGGTCATCTACTGCGCCTTCAACGCCACCAACCCGGAAACCATTCACGGCTTCGGCATTCCCACCGCAACCGACATTGCGTTTGCCCTAGGCGTTATGGCGCTGCTGGGCAACCGCATTCCCAACGGCGTGCGCGTGTTTTTGTCCACGTTGGCCGTGGCCGATGACATCATCGACATCTTGATCATCGCCATCTTCTATGGCCAAACGCCCGACATCATGTGGCTGGGCGTGGCGGCTGTCATTGTGGTGGTGCTCATCATCATGAACCGCACTGGCGTGTATTCCATTGCGGCGTACCTGCTGGTGGGCGTGTTCTTGTGGTTCGCGGTGTTCCAATCCGGCGTGCATTCCACCATTGCCGGCGTGCTGTTGGCATTCACCATCCCCACTGGTTCGCGCGTGAACCTGAAGATGTTCGGCACTTGGGCTGCCGACAAGGTGGACCAAGCAAACAGCATGGTTGACCTGGACCAACCCATCATGGGCCAAGACATGTACATGCGCACCGTTTCCACGTTAGGCACCGTGGCCAAGCAGGCCATTCCGCCCGCCACGCGCTTGGAGCACAAGCTGTATCCGTGGGTGTACTTCGGTATCCTGCCGCTGTTCGCCCTGACCAATGCCGATGTTTCCCTGGTGGGGACCGACATAGGCACCCTGTTCACCAGCCCCGTGTTCTTCGGCGTGTTCTTCGGCCTGTTGGTGGGCAAGCCCTTAGGCATCATGCTGGCCAGCTTCATTGTGGTGAAGACCAAGATTGCCAGCCTGCCTGAAAACGTGAATTGGATTCACATGCTGGGCGCGGCCATCTTGGGCGGCCTGGGCTTCACCATGGCCATCTTTGTTGCCAACCTGGCCTTTGAAGACGCGGCGCTGATAACCGTCGCGAAGGCCGGCATTTTGGCGGCCACCACGCTGGCGGGCATCATCGGCTTTTCCTTCCTGTACGTGCAGGCGCGCGTGGCGCAGAAGAAGGGCATTTCCTACATTCCCGTTACGCCCGAAGGCGTTGACCTGCAGACGGCCGGCATCGAAGCCGACGAAGACGCGTTTGAGTCCTTGGATGCCGCCAACAGCGCCCTGATTGAACTGCAGATTGAGGCCGCACGCCAAGCAGGCGAAACCGAAGTGGCCATCCAAACCGACATCATGCCCGACGAAGACAAAAACGTGGTGTAGCGCAGGCGCGCGGACGAAGGGAGAACCATGGATACTGCCGCAATTGTGCTGGCTGCCGGCGCGGGCACGCGTATGAAGTCGAAGCGTTCCAAGGTAGTGCACGAAGTGCTGGGCAAGCCCTTGGTGCGCTGGGTGATTGACAGCGCGCACGCGGCGGGCATCAACCGCGTGGTTTCCGTGGTGGGGCACCTGAAGGAACAGGTTGAGCCCTTGGTGGCGGACACCACAGCGGTTGAGCAGGCCAAACGCGACGGCACGGCGGGGGCGGTGCGCGTGTGCGCTCCGGCACTGGCCAACTTCGACGGCAGCCTGGTGGTGCTTTCCGGCGACTGCCCGCTGATCACGCCGGAAACCATTGCGCGCCTGGTGCAAACCCAGCAGGAAAATAACGCCGCGGTGGTGGTGCTCACCATGAAGCTGGAAAATCCCTTCGGCTACGGGCGTATCATTCGAAACGCGCAAGGCAACGTGGAACGCATCGTGGAACAGAAGGACGCCACCCCCGAAGAAGCCGCCGTGAACGAATGCAATTCGGGCTTTTACTGCTTCGACGCGCGCGCCCTGTTCGCCGCGCTTGACCAGGTTAGCTCCAACAACGCGCAGGGCGAATTCTACCTGACCGACGTGCTGGAGATTTGTCGCAACGCCGGTCGCACGGTGATGGCCCTGGTCACCGAAGACAATGCCGAATGCCTGGGCGTGAATTCCCGCGTGCAGTTGGCCGAAGCCACCAAGCACCTGCAGCGCCGCATCAACCAGCGGCATTTGGTGGCGGGCGTGACCATGTGGGACCCCGAAAACACCTGGATTGGCCCCGACGTGCAGCTGGGGCAAGACGTGGAACTGCTGCCCGGAACCATGCTGCTAGGCGCCACCACGGTGGGCGAAGACTGCGTGATAGGGCCGAACGTGCGCCTGGTGGACGCGAACGTGCCCGCCGGCAGCGTGGTGGAATAGCGCGCAACTTCGCATATCCGCGCCCGCGGGCGGGGGCTTCGCGCTACAATAAGCACGCTGGAAATAGCGGCGAAACCACCAACTATCAAAGGGGCGTTTTATGGCAAGCATTCAGAAGAACATGATGATCTTTTCAGGGTCTGTGAACCCAGAGCTGGCGCAGCAAATAGCCGATGAGCTGGGAACTTCCCTGGGCAACATTCGCCTGGAAAAGTTTGCGAACGGCGAAATTTACGCGCGCTACCAAGAAAGCATCCGCGGCAACGACGTGTTTCTGGTGCAGTCCGTGGCCAATTCTGCCGACGGCTCCTTCGACGTGAACGACGCCCTGATGGAGCTGCTCATCATGGTTGACGCCGCCAAACGCGCTTCGGCCCGCCACATTACCGCCGTGGTGGCCCATTACGGCTACGCGCGCCAAGACCGCAAGGCCGCGTCGCGCGAACCCATTACCGCCAAGCTGGTGGCCGACCTGCTGACCGTGGCCGGCATCGACCGCCTGATGACCATCGATTTGCACGTGGGCCAGATTCAGGGTTACTTCGACATTCCCGTTGACCACCTTACCGCCCTGCCCATCTTGGTGGACTACTTCAAGGCGAAGGACCTGCCTGCGGAAAAGCTGTGCGTGGTTTCGCCCGACGTGGGCCGCGCGAAGGCCGCCAAAAAGTTCTCCGACATGATGGAAGCCGACCTGGCCATCATGCACAAGGGCCGCCCTGGCCACAACAAGGCCGAAATCACGGCGCTCATCGGCGACGTGGAAGGCAAGATCTGCATCATAAACGACGACATGATTGACACTGCCGGCTCCATTGCCGCCGCCACGCAAACCCTGAAGGACAAAGGCGCCGAAAAGATTTACGTGTGCTGCACGCACCCGGTGTTTTCCGGCCCGGCCTACGAGCGCCTGGAAAACGCGCCCATTGAAGAAGTGGTGGTGTGCAACACCATCCCGGTGCCGCAAGAACGCCAGACCGGCAAGATCCGTGTGGTTTCCGTGGCGCCGCTTCTGGCCAAGGGCATCACCAACGTGTACAGCAACGAATCGGTTTCCGAGCTGTTCGACATCCAGCTGTAAGCGCGCGGCCCGTGGGGCGCGGGGCATACAACCAACCACTGGGGCGGCGCACAAGCCGCCCCGCTGTTGAAAGGGCATCATGTTTGTAATTGCAGGCCTGGGTAATCCCGGGGAAGAATACGCGCACACGCGCCACAACGCCGGTTTCGACACCGTAGACCGCATTGCCGAAGAGATTGGCGTGCGCTACTGGAAGAACGAAGCCGGTGCGCTGACTGCAAAAGGCCTGTTCAAGGGTACAGACGTGATGCTGGTGAAGCCCCAAAGCTACATGAACACCTCTGGCGGGCCGCTGAGCAAGCTGTTGAACGCCTATGGCGTGGACCCCGCGCATTTGGTGGTCATCCACGACGAGCTGGACATCAACCCCGGCACCATCCGCGTGAAGTTCGGCGGCGGGCACGCGGGGCACAACGGCCTGCGCTCCATCTGCGACAAGCTGGGCACGCGCGACTGGTACCGCGTGCGCATAGGCATAGGCCGCCCGCCCGGACGCATGGACACCGCCGACTACGTGCTTTCCCTGCCCAAGAAAGAAGCCGCGAAAGATTTCGCCCAAGCCTGTGACCTGGGTGCAACGGCCGCGCTGTACCTGCTAGAGCACGGCCTGGAAAAAACGCAACAAGAATTCAACTAGCGCCCTGGTGCGGGACGCCCAGGACAGGCGGCGCAGAACGCCCCGCCGCCGCCACGCACAGCCGCGCCCGGAGCAGCCGGCGTGCCCGGCATGCAGGCGGCGCAGAACGCCCCGCCGCCGCCACGCACAGCCGCGCCCGGAGCAGCCGGCGCGCCCGGCGCGCCCGGCATGCAGGCAGCTTTTTCGTTCAGGAACGGAGAAACAGCCCACAGAAGGCAAAAATCGCCCTCCTTGCGAATTGAGTTTCGTTCAGGAACGGAGAAAGGCGCAAACTTAAGCCAAGGGGTCTAATTTTTCAGTCGACGCCTTCGCCTAGGAACGACGAAATCGGCCTGTTGTTGGCCATTTGCCTAAGGCTACCTCGATAATGCTGCTTGTCAGTCGGGCTTATAGTCCGCGCTGAAGGCAGGCTTATCTGAATCTCCGTTCCTGAGCGAAAACTAATTCGAAAAAAGTCTATATCTTAGGGAAAAAAGTACGTTTCTCCGTTCCTGAGCGAAAGCAGCAATGGTTTCCCGAAAAGCATGGCATGCGTTTTGCTTTCGGTGCCTTCTGTCAAGGTGCCCTAATTTTTGACGGCGTATGGCGAAGCCCGAAGCTTGACACTATGTTTACTTTGTGGAGAGGGGTGTACGCAGGACATTGCTCCAAGTGTTTTTGGCGTCGTTTTCCCGTAACGCATCAAAGGTCTCATCAGATTGGAAAGGAAGGACAATACTGTTAACAATATGCTCTTTGAACTGGGAAAACAAAACAGTGCCGACAATCCATTCCTTTTTGTGGAATCTTCAAAGGAACTCTCCTTTCTTTCCTATCAAAACTTTGCCGGCTCTGTGTCGAATCCCGTTCAGGTTCTTGTGAAAATCGTTTGACATCCTGCAAGGTGTTGCACGGAGGCAACACTGTGCCCAAAAGCGCCGGTAGGCAGATTGCCCGCCTCGTTTTCTTTCCGCGAGAAATCCACCCTTTCGTTGGTTTTGCTTATGAGCCAGACTGCTGGTCGGTTTGCCATCAGGCCAGATATACAGACGGGCTTTGAAAGCAGGCAGCCGCTGTGTAGCTTCAGTGAGCTTCAAAGCTTCAAGGAGCGCAGCGCGAAAGTTAGGGGCGGAAAAGCGTATCGCCGGGCTTTGCGATATGTCGCAGAAGGTTGCCGTTCGCCTGCGGAGTTGAAGTTTGCGGAGCGGCTTATATTGCCGGCGGCGGACTTCGGTGGATACGAATTGCCGAAACCTTTGGTAAACGCGCAGATAGACCTATCATCAACAGGCAATTCGCTGTATGGAAAGCGCGAGCAGGTGTGCCGAAAACGGGAGCGAACACATTAGCGATTAGTTTGTCCACGCCTAGTTGCGTTCGTCCCCGCGTCTCGTCTGCGGCCGGGCGTGCGAAGCCGTATAATCTTCCGCACAAGGCAAGCGCTGGCGGCGGCGCACAAGGCAGCGCGGAGGTTGTGCATGGCGTTTATGTTCGGATGCGAAAAGGTCCGGGTGGACTTTCCCACCAAGCAGGTGTTTTCGGACCTGACGCTTGGCGTGGACGAAGGCGCGCGCATTGGCATTGTGGGGCGCAACGGGCACGGGAAGTCTACGCTGCTGAACCTGCTGTCCGGCCAGCTGGAACCCGACGAAGGGCGCATCATCCACACGCGCGGCCTGCAGATTGGTGTGCTGGGACAGTCGGACAGCCTGAACAACGAAGACAGCGTGCACCGCGCCGTGGTGGGGGACGCCCCCGAATATGTTTGGGCCGCTGACCAGCGCATTCGCAGCATATGCCAGGGATTGATAGCAGACGTGCCCTGGGAAGGCGCGGTGGGAACGCTTTCCGGCGGGCAGCGCCGGCGCGTGGACCTGGCCCGCTTGCTGGTGGGCGAATGGGACGTGCTGATGCTGGACGAACCCACCAACCACCTGGACATTCGCGCCATCACGTGGTTGGCGCAGCACCTGAAAACCCGCTGGCGCGCGGGGCAGGGCGCGCTGTTGGTGGTCACGCACGACCGGTGGTTCTTAGACGAAGTGTGCCTGAACATGTGGGAAGTGCACCATCAGCGCATCGACCCCTTTGAAGGCGGCTTTTCGGCCTACATCATGGCGCGGGTGGAGCGCGACCGACAGGCGGCGTTGGCCGAACAAAAGCGCCAGAACCTGCTGCGTCGCGAACTGGCGTGGCTTTCCCGTGGCGCCCGGGCGCGCGCCACCAAGCCGAAGTTCCACGTGAAGGCAGCGCGCGAACTGATAGCCGATGTGCCCGAACTGCGCGACAGCCTGGAACTGCGCCGCATGGCCATGGCGCGCCTGGGCAAGCAAGTCATAGACCTGGAAAACGTAAGCGTGCGCTACCCAGGCACCGCCGAAGCGCCTGGTCAAACGGTGCTGCAAGACGTCACGTGGCTGATAGGCCCCGGCGATCGCTACGGGTTGGTGGGCGCAAACGGGGCAGGGAAGACCACGCTGCTGAACGTCATCCAGGGTCAGCTTGCCCCCACCGGCGGGCGCGTGAAAATAGGCAAAACCGTGCGCTTCGCCGTGCTTTCGCAGCATTTGGACATGCTGGCCACCTATGGCACCGACCGCGTGCGACAGGTGGTGGGGCGCTATTCGCACCGCACCATGTTAAACGGCAAGGACATGACGCCCGGCCAACTGCTGGAAGACCTGGGCTTTTCCAACGCCGACCTGAACGAACCCGTGTGCGACCTGTCCGGTGGCCAAAAGCGTCGGCTGGCGCTGATGCTCATTTTGCTAGACGAACCTAACGTGCTCATATTGGACGAACCCGGCAACGACCTGGACGTGGACATGCTGGCCCAGGTGGAAAACCTGCTGGACGGCTGGCCCGGCACGCTGATATTGGTCACGCACGACCGCTACTTAATGGAACGCGTGACCGACCACCAGTTCGCCCTGATAGACGGCCGCTTGCGTCACCTGCCGGGCGGCGTGGACACTTACTTGGAGCTGACGCGCGGGCAGGACGCCCCGCCGTGGCAACCCCCGGTGGGCAAGCGCGCGCAAGCGTTCGACTTGCTGTCTGACCTGGGCTTCGAAGAAGAGCCTGCCCCGCAGCCCAAGCTGAGCGGCGGCGAAATCAGGCGACTGCGCAAGCTGATGCAATCCAACGAAGGCAAGATAGGCACCTTGAAGGGCAAGATAGCAGCCGCCGAGCAGCGCATGGCCGCCGCAGACCCCACGGACTACGAAGCCCTCACAAAATGCCAGCAGGATATGGCCGCCTTGCAGGACCAAGTGGACGCGCTGGAACTGGAATGGCTGGAAGCCGCCGAAGCGCTGGGAGAATAACATGGCATCCTACACCACCATAGAAGGCCGCGCCGAAGCCGAAATAGAAGAGAAGAAAAGCCGCTTCATAGCCCAGGTTGCCCACGTGGAAACCGAAGAAGAAGCGCTGGCCTTCCTGGAAGAAATACGCGCGAAGCATCGCACCGCGCGCCACAACGTGTACGCCTACGTGCTGCGCGCCGAAAACCGCGTGCGCTATTCCGATGACGGCGAGCCCCAGAAAACCGCAGGTCTGCCCACGTTGGAGGCCATCCAACATGCGGGGCTGGTGGACGTGGCCGTGGTGGTCACGCGCTATTTCGGCGGCACGCTGCTGGGCACGGGCGGCCTGGTGCGCGCCTACACGCAATGCACGCAGGCCGGGTTGGCCGCAGCGCGCAAGGTGGTGGTGTCCCGCTGCGTGGACATTCGCATTACCATGGCTTACCCGCAGTATGACCAGGTGACGCACACGGCCAAACAATATGAAACTATGGTGGTGGATGCCCAATTTACCCACGAAGTCACGCTGACCTTGCGTATGCTGGAAGGCAGCGAAACCGAACTGCTGCAAGCGGTGCGCGAAATCATGCGCGGACAAGGAGCAATTGACGTGTCCGAAGCGTTCGACGCGCCGTTTTGCGCAGGCGAATAGGCTACCATCCAAGCAAGGAGAAGCGAAATGGCATTTTGTCCCAACTGTGGCTCTGACCAAGGCGAATCCAAGTTCTGCGGCAACTGCGGCACGCCGCTGGCGGCGGCCGATCCCCAGCCTGCGGAAAACCCCCAGCCCGAAGCAACCCCGCAGCCCGAAGCTTCCGACACCAGCGGCTTCGACACTCCGGCTCCCCAGCCGGCGGACGCTCCTGTCCCGGAGGCTGCCCCCCAGCCGGCTGACGCCTATCAGGGCGGCTCGTACTCCAGCGCGCCCCAGGGTGCGCCCGAAGCTGCGCCTTTTGTGCCGCCCGTGGCCGGCCCCGGCCCCCAGCCTTCAGCAAACCCCCAGCCCACGGCCCAGCCCACCAACAACCAGTACCAGTACCAGTATCAGACCCCCGCGGGCCACACCATCTATTCCCCGCCTGCCGGCAAGCAATACAGCGCGCAAGGCATTTTGGCCCAGGCTTGGAAAGACGTGCGTACCGACCCCACCATCGTGGCGAAATCCCTGTTGTTGGGCCTGATTACCTGCGTGCCCATCCTGAATTGGGTAGCGCAGGGCTACACCTTGCGTTGGGGCAAAACCGCGGCGTTCCGCACGGGCGACGCGCTGCCGGAAAAGGTTATGTCCGGCAAGAACTTCGAAACGGGTTTCTTCTCGTTCGTCATTACCATGGTGTGGGCGTTGGTCTTGGGCGTTGCTTCCCTGGTGCCGCTTGTGGGCTCCATCCTGCAGCTGCTGGCTTTGCCGTTCATGACCTTGGCGCTGATGTATTTCGTGATGGCCGACAACATTGGCAAGGGCTTCCACCTGGGCGGCCTGTGGAAAATGGGCACGCGCAACTACGGCGGCCTGTGGGTGATTTTGCTGGTCCCCAGCTTGATTGTCAGCGTCGTTGTGGGCGTTTTGGGAGCCTTGTGGACGGGCGTTTCGGGCATCGACCTCACCCAGCTGTATTGGTTCTTGTACAACGGCAGCAACCTGGCCGCCATCGTTTCGTCTATCAGCACCGCTGGCTACGCCTTGTCGCCCCTGCTTATCTACATCACCGGGGTGGCTTCGGCCGTTGCTTCCTTCGTGATGTACCGCGCCTTTGGCTACTGGGTGGGTCGCAACGCGCCGGAATGGGTGCGCGAAAGCATTTCCGCAGGCGCCGACCCGCGCTAACGTGCGCGCAGACAGGTTGAACGGGTGCCCGTGGGCATGACCATTCGCATAGTGGCCGTAGGCAAGCTGAAGGAACGCTTCTGGCGGGAAGCCTGTCAGGAATACCTGAAACGCTTGGGTGGGTATGCCCAGGTGAGCGTGGTGGAAGTGGCGGACGTTTCGCCCGGCAGCGCCGGCGGCGTGGAAGCTGCGCGCGAAAAGGAAGGCCATGCGGTGTTAGCCGCCATTCCCGAAGGCAGCTACGTGATGTTGTTGGCCATAGAAGGCAAGCAGCTTTCCAGTGTGGAATTTTCCTTGCGCCTGGACAAGCTGGCGCTGGAAGGCGAAAGCGACGTGACCTTTGTGATAGGCGGCTCCGACGGCGTGTGCGAAGCCGTGCAACAACGCGCCGACCAGCAGCTTTCCTTCGGCCGCATAACCTTGCCGCACAACTTAGCCCGCGTGGTCCTGCTAGAACAACTCTACCGAGCCTTCAAAATCTCCCGCCGCGAACCCTACCACAAGTAACGCACGCCGGTAATATCTCCGTTCCGCTCCGGAGTCCTCTCGGCGGGTGGGCGACCCGTTCCGCTGCTGAAACCCTTGCGCTGAAACGCGCAAGGGTTTACCGTGCGCTCCACTGCCTCATGCATTATTATTCCGCTGCGCTTCGCGCAGCATTGTTTGCTATCAGAGACGCCCGAAAGGCATCCGCCATCACCCGCGGGAAGTTTTGCGGAGGCCGACCGTGGTCGCCCTACGCGAAGACTTCCTTTTCCACTACCAGGTCGTTCTTGATTTTTCCTACCAGGTTTTGCAGGGCGTCTATCACGTGGGGGCGAATGTCGCCGCCTATGAGCACATACATCAGGGAATCGCCCACGTTGCACACGCCTTCGTTCAGCCATACCTTCACGTAGTAGATGCCGTCCCACGTAAGCGCTTCGGCGATGGCGGCCTTCAGGCCGGCGGCGTCGTAGCTGAACTCCACCTGCGCCACGGTGCCCAGGTCGGTTGCGCCTTCGCGCACGGTCTTCTTCGCGGTGCTGCGCACCACGCCGTTGTGGGTCAAAAACATGCCGCACAAATGCGCGTTTTCGCTGCGTTTTGCTTCTTCCAGCCATTCCTGCATGTTCGGTTCTGCTAATGCCATGGTGTCCTCCTTGCACTTGGTTGTGTACGCTGGCAATGGTATCACGTCCCGCCGCCCACAATTAACATGCCCGCAAAGTTAGCTGCGCCAGTTTTGGTATCCTTTGGCATTACCACAGAACCCAACGAAGGAGAACAACATGTCGCTGCCCGCGCCTAACCCAACGAAACAGGCCGACGGCCTGACCACCATGGATTTAGGGGCCGTGCTGCCCCAAACCGCCGAAGTGAAAGATGGCCACCTGCATGTGGGTGGCGTTGACATGGTGAAACTGGCGCGCCGCGAAGGCACCGCACTCATCGTGTTCGACGAAGCCGACCTGCGCACCCGCATGACGCAATATGTGGAAGCCTTCGCGGATTGTTACCCCGCGCCAACGCATGTGGCCTACGCTTCCAAGGCGTTTTTGAACAAGGAAGTGGTGCGCATGGCCAACGAACTGGGCATGAGCCTGGATGTTTCAGGTGGCGGCGAATTCGCGTGCGCGCAGGCCGTGGACTTCCCGGTAGAGCGCGTGATAGTGCACGGCAACAACAAGACGCCGCAGGAATTGGAAGAGGCCATTTCCGCGCAGGTGGGCTGCATTGTGGTGGACAGCTCTGACGAGCTGGCGCGCATTTCGCGCCTTGCCGGCGAAATGGGCGTCACGCAAAGCGTGTACCTGCGCGTGACCCCGGGCGTGGAAGCCGACACGCACGAATACATCCGCACGGGTTGCGAAGACTCCAAGTTCGGCTTCACCATGAAAGACGACATAGCCTTCGCCGCGGTGCGCGACGCGCTGGCCGCGCCCAACGTGCGCCTGACCGGCCTGCACTGCCATATAGGCAGCCAGATTTTCGCCCTGCATAGCTTCCGCGAAGCCGTGAAGGTGATGGTCGACTTCATGGCGCGCATCAAGGCCGAACTGGGCTATGAAATTGACGAGCTGGACCTGGGCGGCGGCTTAGGCATTGCCTACATGAGCACCGACGCGCCTTCCACCATTCGCGAATTCGCGGAAATGACCTGCGGTTCTGTGAAGGAAGCCTGCGAAGAAGCGGGCGTGAAGCTGCCCGTGCTTTCCGTGGAGCCCGGCCGCAGCTTGGTGGCTAACGCCGGCATAACGCTGTACACCGTGGGCACCTTGAAGCACCTGGAAGGCATTCGCAACATTGCGGCCATCGACGGCGGCATGTCGGATAACATCCGCCCGGCGCTGTACGGTTCGGAATACGAAGCCATTATTGCCAACAAGGCTGACCAGCCGCGCAACGCCGTGTACACGTTAGTGGGCAAGCACTGCGAAAGCGGCGACTACGTGGTGGCCGACGGTTCCATCCAGCAGCCCGAAGTGGGCGATGTTGCTTGCGTGTTCGCCACGGGTGCCTACTGCACCACCATGGCGTCCACCTACAACGGCAACCCGCGCCCGGCCATCGTGTTTGTGCGCGATGGCCAAGCCCGCGTGGTCACCCGCCGCGAAACCTACGCCGACCTGTGGGCCCGCGACTTATAGGTTTCCCGCGCAAAACCCGCCGCGGCAACGTACAATAGGGAAGCACAACCCAGGCTTCGCATGAAGCCGCGCAACAGCACGAACGTCAACACGTTAGGAAACGCACATGAGCATCAAAGTAGGTTTGGTTGGAACGGGCACCGTCGGCGGCGGCTGCATCGACATCATTCAGAAGCACGCGGAAGACTTCAAGCGCCACTACGGCATAGACCTTGAACTGGCGCAGGTGTGTTCGCGCGAGCCTGAGCAGGCCGAAGCCCACGGCGTGGCGGACATCTTCACGCTTGACTACATGGACATCGTCAACAACCCCGAAATCGACGTGGTCATCGAGCTGATCGGCGGCACCCGCGTGGCCAAAGACGTGGTGGAAAAGGCGCTGCAGGCCGGCAAGAACGTGGTCACCGCCAACAAGGCGCTCATGGCCACCTGCGGCGAAGAGCTGATGGATTTGGCGAAGGCCCAGGGCAAAGACATTCTGTTCGAAGCCAGCGTGGGCGGCGGCATCCCCATCATCGGGCCGCTGAAAAACCAGCTTATCTCCAACGAGATCAACAACGTGATGGGCATTGTGAACGGCACCACCAATTACATGCTCACCCGCATTTCCCAGGGCCTTAGCTACGACGAATCGCTGCGCGAAGCCCAGGCGAAGGGCTTCGCCGAAGCCGACCCCACGGCCGACGTTGACGGCTTCGACGCCGCCGCCAAGATTGCCATTCTGGCCTCCATCGCGTTCAATTCGCGCGTGGTCATGGACGACGTGTTCACCGAAGGCATTCGCGGCATCACGCCGCTAGACTTGGAAGCCGCAGACAGCTTGGGCTATTGCGTGAAGCTGCTGGCCATCGCGCGGCGCAGCAGTAAGGGCGTTGACGTGCGCGTGCATCCCACCATGCTGCCGAAGGAGCACCAGCTGGCTTCCGTGAACGGCGTGGATAACGCCATCTTCGTGGTGGGCGACGCCGTGGGCGAAACCATGTTTTACGGCCCAGGCGCCGGCGCCGGTCCCGCTGCCAGCGCGGTTATGGGCGACGTGCTTGAATTGGCCCGCCGCCTGACGCTGGGCGTAGGCCCCATTGTGGGCTGCACCTGCACCGACGATTTGCCCATTTCCCCGAAGGAAAACCTGAAGACCCGCTACTACGTGCGCTTCAACGTGGCGGACCGCCCCGGCGTGCTGGCAGCCATGACGGCCGTGTTCGCCCAGCACAACGTGAGCGTGCATTCCGTGATGCAGCGCGGCACCACCTGCCAAGAAAACGACACCGTGAACGTCATCTACATCACGCACGTTGCCAAAGAAAGCGACATGCAGGCCGTGCTGGCAGACATAGCCGCGCTTGAAGGCGTGTTGTACGGCGAACCGGCCCTCATTCGCGTGGAGCGCTAAGGCGCACCAGGAAGGCGCAGGCTTCATGACCAGGAAGTTTTCCGAAGCCCAGGGCGTTATCCTGGACTGCGACGGCACGCTGTTGGACAGCATAGGCATGTGGAACGCCATGGAGCGGGACCTGTGCGAACGCGCCGGCATTCCCTATTCCAAGGAAGTGGCCGACCTGCTGACCACCTACACGCTGCCCGAAAGCGCGCAGTGGTTCTTTGACCAGGGCTTTCGCGGCAGCGCAGAAGAAGTGGCGCAGGAGATTGACGACTACATCATGGACTATTACGCTCACCGCGCCCAGGCCCGCCCCGGCGCGCTGGACTTCGTGCGCAGCCTGCACGAACGCGGCGTTCGCATGGTGTGTGCTTCTTCAACGCCCCACGCGCAGCTGGAAGTGGGCCTGAAAGCCACCGGGTTCTTCCCGTACTTGTTGGCCATCATGTCCACCGACGATGCCGGCTGTTCCAAGCGCGACCCCAGCATCTACCACCAGTGCCGCGAAATTTTGGGCACGCCGCTAGAGCGCACCTGGGGCGTGGAAGACGCCATTTACGCCATCCGCACGCTGAACAGCGCGGGGTACGGCACCATAGGCATCTACGACCGCGATGAATCCGGCACCTGGGAAGACCTGTCCGCCGAAGCCACCATAGCCCTGCGCAGCTGGGCAGACCCCGCCGATTTGGCCAAGCTGGCGTAAACACCCCCGCGGAAAGCGGGCTATTGTTGGGTATCCATCCCTTCCACGGCATATTCCAAAACCGCCAATTTCTTACCCTGGCTTGCCCTGTGCAACGAGCGTTTTGCGGCTATAATCGTTCGCAGCTATTCCCAAGCTTAAGGAGCTTTCCATGTTTCAAGAAGATCGCATCTATATGGCCCTAGGCGACAACCCCTGCTATTTGCTGTTGAACCAGGCCAACCGCCACGGCATTATTTCCGGCGCTTCCGGCACGGGTAAGACCGTCACGCTGAAGGTGATGGCGGAAGGCTTTTCCAAGGCCGGCGTGCCCGTGTTCATGGCCGACGCCAAAGGCGACGTGCGCGGCATGTGCCAACCCGGCGTGGACAACGAAAAGATGCAGGAGCGCATCCAGCGCTTCAACATTGCTGAAAACTGGAAGTATGAAGGCTGCCCCTGCCGCTTCTGGGACATGCTAGGCGGTGACGGCCTGCCCGTGCGCGTGACCATTTCGCAGATGGGCCCCACGCTGCTTTCCCGCCTGTTGGGCCTGACGGACGCCCAAGAAGGCGTGCTTGACATTTTGTTCCGCGTGGCCGACGACCAGCACCTGCTGCTGATAGACATGAAGGACCTGCGCGCCATGCTGAACTACCTGGCCGAACATTCTGCCGAGATTGAAACCACCTATGGCAAGGTGTCCAGCCAATCGGTAGGCGCCATTTTGCGCGAGCTCATTTCCCTGGAAGACCAAGGCGGTGACATTTTCTTTGGCGAACCCGCGTTAGACCTGGAAGATTGGTTTGCCTGCGACGACAAGGGCGAAGGCTACATCAACATTTTGGACGCCACCAAGCTTATCCAAAGCCCGCAGGTGTATGCCATGTTCCTGCTGTGGATGATGAACCACCTGTTCGACACCCTGCCCGAACTGGGCGACCCTGACAAGCCGAAGTTCGTGTTCTTCTTCGACGAAGCGCACCTGCTGTTCAACGGCATGCCTTCCGAACTGGTCAGCAAGATTGTGCAGGTGGTGAAGCTCATCCGCTCTAAGGGCGTGGGCATCTACTTCATCACGCAAAGCCCCAGCGACATCCCCAACGAAGTGTTGGCCCAGCTGTCCAACCGCGTGCAGCACGGCCTGCGCGCCTACACCCCGGCCGAGCAGAAGGCCGTGAAGGCGGCGGCCCAGTCGTTCCGCGAAAACCCCAACTTCGACAGCGCGGAAGCCATTTTGAACCTGGGTACCGGCGAAGCGCTGGTCAGCTTCTTGGATGAAGACGGCCGGCCTTCCATTGTGGAAAACGCCAAGATCCTGCCGCCGCAGTGCCTGATGGCCGCCCCGGAAGATGTGTACGTGGCCGCTGTGCTGCTAGGCCAAAAAGACCTGATGGAAAAATACGGCACCGCCGTTGACAACGAAAGCGCCTACGAAGAACTGCAGGCCATAGCCGAAGAGGAGGCCAAGCGCCAGGCTGAAGAAGAAAAGCAGCGCGCGGCTGAAGAAGCCAAGGCCCAAAAGGAAGCCGAAAAGAAGGCTGCCGCCGAAGAAAAGGCCAAGCAAAAGCAGGAAAGCGAAGTAGCCAAGGGCGTAGGCAAGGTTGCCACCAATGTGTTCAACACCATCGGCCGCGAAGTAAGCCGCAACCTGGTCCGCAACATCTTCAAGTCGTTGTAGGCCGTTTCAAAATCCGAAAAAACCTGGCAAGTGGCTTGGCTGCTTGCCAGGTTTTCTAGTCCCAGGGGCGGTCTTCGAAGAAGGGCTGTTCGGGCTGGCGGTCGGAGTAGGGGTCGTAGCCGTCGTCGTCCTCGTTTTCCGCGCGCACGAACGGGGCGTTCGCGCTGGTTGCCCCAGCCCCGGCTTTGCCAGCCGCCGCGGCGTGCCCGCGCGCAGCCGAAGGTAGCGGCGTGCGCACCACCGTGGGTTCAACCTTGCGCGGCTTCCACATGCTATTCCGCACCCGCCTGGTTCACGTCGTAGGGCGTGGTTTGGTACACGTAGTAGTTCAGCCAATTGGTGTACAGCAGCTGCGCGTGGGAACGCCACGTGGAAAGCGGCTGCTGGGTGGGGTCATCGTGGGGGAAGTAATGCTTCGGCATGGCAATGGGCAGGCCCGCCGCCACGTCGCGCTCGTATTCGGCTTTCAGCGTGTTGCGGTCGTACTCGGGGTGGCCAAACACGAAAAACCGGCGGCTGTCCACGCTTTTGGCAATGTAGACGCCCGCTTCATCGGACACGGCCACTAACTCCAGTTCGGGGTTGGCCTCAATGTCGGCCGCGTGCACTTCCGTGTGGCGCGAATGCGGCGCGGGGAAGGTGTCGTTAAAGCCCCTCATCAGCGGCGAATGGGGCTTCAGCACCTTGTGGTCGAACACGCCGAACATCTTTTCCGGCAGGTCGTACTTGGGCACGCCGTAGTGATAGAAGATGCCCGCCTGCGCGCCCCAGCAAATGTGCAGCGTGCAGTGCACGTTGGTTTTGCTCCATTCCATGATGTCGCACAGCTCCGGCCAATAATCCACATGCTCGAAATCCAGTTTCTCCACGGGTGCGCCGGTTATGATAAGCCCGTCAAAATGCTCATGTTTCACCTGTTCAAACGACGTGTAGAACGTTTCTAAGTGCTGCTGGGATGTGTTTTTGGCCACGTGGCTTATGGTTTGCAGCAGCTCCACTTCAATCTGCAGGGGCGTGTTGGAAAGCTTGCGCAGAATCTGCGTTTCGGTGGTTATCTTGGTGGGCATCAGGTTTAGCAGCAGCACGCGCAGCGGGCGGATGTCTTGGTGCATGGCCCGATACTCCGTCATGACGAAGATGTTTTCTTCTTCTAGCTGAGCGGTTGCCGGCAGTTGGTCTGGTATGCGAATGGGCATAATTCCCCCTTACGTTGGTGTTGCCCTATGGTAACGGTTGCGCGCGAAAAAGGGGAGTGTTTCTGCAAGGTGCGCTTTTTGAAGGCTGGATATCAAAATAACTGGCAGCAGGCAGGACGCTACGTAAAGTTTTTGCGGGGAAAGCCGCTTTTCTTGTTGACGAAAAACGCCCTGCACCATACAATTTGAAGGCTTGCTTGCAAAAGCCCCGTGCAACGCAGTAATGGCACAACGCCCAAGCGGGAGTCCAGACCCGGCAAAGGCGGTTCGGCGTAGGAAACCGGCAGTGCCAAAGCCTGCACTTTTGAAAGCAAACACCGCTTTGCGGCCGCTTCAACCGCAAAGCACATACGTATGGAGGAATAACAGTGAAGACGTATTACGCAAAGCCCGCCGAGGTTGAGCGCGAATGGGTGCTGATCGACGCAACCGATCAGGTGCTTGGTCGTTTGGCAGCCAAGGCCGCTCACATCCTGAAGGGCAAGCACAAGCCGCAGTACACGCCCCACATCGACACGGGCGACTTCGTCATCGTTATCAACGCTGACAAGGTCCGCGTCACGGGCAAGAAGGCTACTGACAAGGAATACTATCGTCACAGCGGTTATCCCGGCGGTTTGAAGTGCGAAACCTTCCAGGAAGCCATGCAGAAGCACCCCGAGCGCGTTATCGAGCATGCCGTGAAGGGCATGCTGCCGAAGAACACGCTAGGCCGTGCCCAGGGCATGAAGCTGAAGGTGTATGCCGGACCTGAACATCCGCATGCAGCACAGAAGCCCCGCGAAATCAAGGTGGAGGAGTAAACCATGGCAGAACAAGCTTTGTATTACGGCACTGGTCGTCGCAAGAACGCTGTTGCCCGCGTCCGCTTGGTCCCGGGTACCGGCAAAGTAACCGTCAACGGCCGTGACGCCGCCGAATATTTCGGCCGTCCCGCGTTGGTGGATTACGCACTGACCCCCTTTAAGGTGACCGACACCGTGGATCACTTCGACGTGATCGCCCGCCTGAACGGCGGCGGCATTTCCGGTCAGGCCGGCGCGCTGCGCCATGGCATTTCCCGCGCTCTTCTGGAAGCTGGCGACTATCGCGCCGAACTGAAGAAGGCCGGGTTCCTGACCCGCGACGCCCGTATGGTGGAACGCAAGAAGTACGGCCTGAAGAAGGCCCGCAAGCGCCCGCAGTTCAGCAAGCGCTAAACTTCAAGCACAGGTTGTTACCGAAAGTTGGCCAGGTGTTCGGGCACCTGGCCAACTTTTTTGATGGTGAAACGGGGGCGTGTGAGATGGGGACGGGGTGAAACGGGGGCGTGTGAAACCGGGGGGTTGCAAGTTTTTGAAAAGGGGACGT
>JAUNIP010000086.1 GCA_030523425.1 Coriobacteriia bacterium | reverse complement strand
CGCCAAAACTTTTGCGAAATAGGTCGAACCATGCTTTCAGTTTCACGTCAGAAAGTTTAGGCATATCACCGACAAAATCAGGGCAAACATTTTAGGTCCCTGTATACCAGGTGCAATATACACCCCGTATCATGGGGCCATGGAAAACATTTATCTGGCATATCAATCGATGCAGCAAGCGCTCCAGATTGAAGGAATTTATCCCACGGATCGCGTGATAGGCCGTGGCCGCCCTTTGACCTGCGCATTCACAAACGACTTTACGCCTAAGCTTACTGCGTCCGAGGCGGAATACCTGTGTGCCCAATTCGGCCTTACGCTGCCCATACACGTGCTGGTCCCCCATGCGGCGTATCGGCGCAATAGCCGCTACCTGCATTGCCACGTGTGGAAAGGCAGCACCGCCGCCCCCTTCCCCTGTATCGACGATGGCGTTATGGCGTGCCCGCCGGAATTGCATTTCCTTATGATGGCGCAAGAAAACAATATTCAGCAACAGGTGCAACTTGGCTTTGACCTGTGCGGAACGTACGTGCGCAATGCCTTCTGGAAGGAAAACGAAGGCAGATACGACCTAACCCCCCGCACAAACACAACGCACCTTGACGAATATGTGAAAAGCCAGAAAGGCGCGAACGGAGTAAGGCGGGCACAACTCGCTCTAAGCTATGTTCAAGACAATGCGCGGTCCCCGAAAGAAACCGATTTGGCCATGGGCTTGGGATTGCCTTGCGTATACGGGGGCGAGTCGTTTGGGATGCCCCTGATGAACCAGGAAATCTTGTTGCCCGAAGATGGCAGAAAACTTATGGGGAGCAGCAGATGTTGGTGCGACCTGTGCTGGCCAGAGGTTAAGCTAGACGTGGAGTACAACGGATACAACTACCACCGAGGGCGAACAAACACCACTCACGACCGCGCAAGGGAATTAGCCCTGGCCACAGCGGGCTACAAGGTGATAACTTTCTCCCACGCACAGCTGATGGACGGCGACCAGTTTGACGTGGTCGTTAAGGAAATCGCAAAGTGCTTCAACAAAAAAGTTCTGCATACATCCAAAAAATACGAGGAACAACGAAAGATTTTGCGAGAAGTGATCTCTGGTTAGTCTCAACTCGGTGTGTCGGAGCAAATGCCACTTGCAGGCGATTCCCAAGACGTAAAAAGCGGGCTGTGAACGAATCGGGAGGGCGCGGAAAAGTAAAAAGCTAGTCGTGAACGATTTACATCTTAGGGTGCGGGGTGTGGGGTCGTAAAACACAAGCTATGCACGAACAAACGCCTTGCGGAGGCCCTTTGAGGGGCGGGGTGCCAGGCCGAATCGTTCATAACTAACTTTTTACTTTTTTGGAAGACGCCGATTCGTTCACAGCCCGCATTTTACGACCCTGCGCATGCGGGCTAGCGACCCTTCCACGCGTCTGTTCGTTCACAGCCCGCATTTTTCGGTTCGGGGTGTCAGAGAGTGGGCCGTTTGGCAAAGGTAGGGCGGGGTATGGCAGCGGGTTTGGGGCTGTAAAGGAGGATGAAGCAGGGGCATGTTTGCTGTAAGTGCCTGAAAATTCCCTCTTGTGCTTTAGTACTCTACTGTGATAGAGTGGCAAACGCTGTGTTGCGTGTGGGGAATGGTCGGCGTGGACGCAGGCGGAAGGCAGTCGTGCTAGAGTGTCCTACGCTGTGCTTATGCGGCAGTTTTGCGGTCTTCCAGCCCGTGTGACCGTACGGATCCAGCCGGCCTGCGGCCCGTCGGCCCTGAGGGGCCCACGGCCTGCGCCCGGCCTGCGGTCCCGCCCGCGCCTGGCCCCGCGGCCCCGCGCCCGGCGTCCCCGGCCTGCGCCCGGCCTGCGTCCCGCCCGCGCAGCTACAACGTTTACCTGCCGAAACATCGGCTGTTATAGAAGGAGAAAGAGCATGGATTACGTAACACCGCTGGGGTTCCATGACGTGCTGCCGGCCGAGGCAACGCGTCGCGAAAGCATCCAGCGCAAGGTGCAGGAGCGCTTTGCGGCCTGCGGGTACCAGCCGCTGGAAACGCCCACGCTGGAAGTGATGGGCGTCATGCAAGCAGGCGGACACGTGCCCGGCACGCCGTTCAAGTTCTTCGATTCCCAGGGCGACCTGTTGGCCATGCGGCCGGACGTCACGCTGCAGATTGCGCGCATGGCGGCCATGCGCTTGGGCAACCAGCCCGGCCCGTTCCGCTTCCGCTACAACCACCGGGTGTTTCGCGAAGCGTCTTCCGACCTGCAGGCCAGCGCGCGCGAACTCACTCAGATTGGCGTGGAATGCATAGGCGCCGAAGGCGTAGAAGCCGACGCGGAAGTGGTGGGCTTGCTGGCCGAAGCGCTGGAGCTGGCGGGTGTGACGGACTACCGTTTGGCCTTGGCCACGGTCAGCGTGCTGAATTCCCTGTTGGAAGCCAGCGGCGCGCCGCAGTGGTGGCAGCGCATGGTGCTGGAAGCCTTCCATAGCTCTGACTTCATCCAGCTGAACTGCTTGACCAGCGAAGACGACTTGCCGCAGGTGATGGCGGAAGCCAACATTGCCGCGCCGCCTGCCAACGCCGCCGCTGTGTGTCCGCCGGTGTACGCGCAGGCCCTGCGCGAAATCCCGCGTATCCGCGGCGGGCGCGACGCCATCCAGAAGGTGCGAAACCTGGTGGAACCGTTAGGCTGCGCCGAAGGCTTAGACGATTTCGAAGCCACGTTTGACAAGCTGTGCGGCATGGGCTTGGGCGAAAAACTGCTGGTGGACTTCAGCGTCATGAGCAGCTTCGACTACTACACGGGCATCGTGTTCGAAGCGTATTCGCCCAACCTGGGCACGCCGTTGGGAAGCGGCGGCCGCTACGACAAGCTGATCGGCTCTTACGGCAAGGATCGTCCGGCGGCCGGATGTGCGTTCTACCTGGAAAGCGTCATGCAGGCGGCGGACCGTACGGAAGATCCTGCGGCGCGCCCGTTGCGCATAGCGGTGCCGAAGGGCAGCTTAAACGAAGGCGCCATCAAAGTGCTGGCGCAAGCGGGCCTGGACACCACGGGCCTGGAAAACCCTGGTCGCGCGCTGATCATCCACAACCCCGGCGTGGACTACATCATCGTGCGTCCCACCGACGCCCCGGCGTTTGTGGCCCACGGCGCGGCCGACTGCGGCATCTGCGGGCGCGACTCCATCTTGGAGGCCGACCCCGACGTGGTGCAGCTGGTTGACCTGCGCTTTGGCGGCTGCCGCTTCATAGTGGCTGAACCCGAAGGCGCGCGCAGCGCCACCGAAAGCCACTACGAGCGCCTGGGGTCCATACGCGTGGCCACGAAGTACCCGCGCATCACGCGGGCGCATTACGCGAAGTCGGGCACGCAGGTGGAAGTGGTGAAGCTGCATGGCAACATAGAACTGGCGCCGCTGACCGGCATGGCCGAACGCATAGTGGACATCACCGCCACCGGCACCACGTTGCGCGAAAACAACCTGGTCATCGTGGAGGACGTCATAGCGTCCACGGCGCGCTTCTTCGCGAACACCTGCGCCTTCCGCACCGACCCGCGCATAGAGAAACTGGCCCAGACACTGAAGGAGAACGTGGCGAAGGAGTAGCGCCCCGCCCGCCGGCCCCCCGCCCGCCCGCCG
>JAUNIP010000028.1:17257-23692 GCA_030523425.1 Coriobacteriia bacterium | reverse complement strand
AACTACGAAAGCCACGTTTGTGGAGGTTTCTGCCATCGGCGGCACCGTTTCGGACTTGCGCCGCGAAATCCAGGCTGCCCAGCAGCGCCTGACCGACTTCGGCCTGCGCACCATCTTGTTCGTGGACGAAATTCATCGCTTCAACCGCAGCCAGCAAGACGCGCTTTTGCATGCCGTGGAAGACCGCGTGGTGGTGCTGGTAGGCGCCACCACCGAAAACCCCTTCTTCGAAGTGAACACCGCGCTGAACAGTCGCAGCCGCATCATCGAACTGCAAAGCCTGGCCGACGAAGACATTTCGCTGCTGTTAGACCGCGCGCTTGAAGACGAACGGGGCCTGAACGGCTGCTACCAGTTGGCGCAAGCCGCGCGCGACAACATCATTTTGCTTGCCGGCGGCGACGGCCGCGCCAGCCTGACCACGCTGGAGCTGGCCTGCGCCATGGTGAAACCGGGCACGCGCAAAAAGCCGGCCACCGTGGGGGTGAAGGCCGTGCGTGCTGCCGTGCCGCACCGCGTGCTGCCCTACGACAAGAACAAAGACATGCACTATGACATCATCAGCGCGTTCATAAAATCCATGCGCGGGTCCGATCCCGATGCCGCCCTGTATTGGCTGGCACGCATGATAGACGGCGGCGAAGACCCCAAGTTCATAGCGCGCCGCATGTTCATTTTGGCTTCCGAAGACATTGGCAACGCCGACCCCCAGGCCCTGCTGATAGCCGAAGCGGCCTTCAAGTCTGCCGAAGTCATAGGCTATCCCGAATGTCGCATCAATTTGGCCCAAGCCGCCATCTATTTGGCCTTGGCGCCGAAGTCGAACGCCGCGGAAGCCGGCATAGATGCCGCGCTTGCTGAAGTGCGCAATGGCCCGCTGCGCGCCGTGCCGGACTATCTGCGCGACCGGCACCGTCCCGGCGCCGAAGACTATGGCGAATACAAGTACCCGCACAACTACCCCGGCGGTTGGGTGGACCAGCGCTACCTGCCCGAAGGCCTGGAAAAGGGCTGTTTTTACCACCCCAGCGAACGCGGCTGGGAAGCTTACCGAACGGAAGCAACAGCCCGCGATAGGCAGCACCCCCGCTAGCCTTTCGTGCTATATTGTTTCGTTGAGCATTTAGGAGGCGTATTGCATGGATATTTCTGAAATTTTGGGAATTATGGTCCCGGTTGTTTATATCTGCGTGGGCATTGCCTTGGTGGTGGTGCTTATTGTGGTGGTGCGCGTTCTGCTGAACGTGAACAAGACCGTCAACGAAGTCACCGACAAGTTAGCGCCCACCTTGGACAACGTGGAAACCCTTACCACCCAGGCCCAGCCTTTGCTGGAAAACGTGAATGGCGTGGTGGAAAGCGTGGACCCTTTGATGAGCAGGGTGAACCTGACGGTCGACGCGGTGAACCTGGAGCTCATGCGCGTTGATGGCATCCTGGAAAACGTCGACGACATCACCAACAACCTGAATGGCGCCGCTGAAGCGGTTGACGGCATCACCAATGCCCCCATAAACCTGGTCAGCAACGCTTCCAGCAAAATCCGCAAAGCATTCAACACGCGCAAGGCAAGCGACGAATCCATGGCGTTAGGCGACAAGAAGAACACCGCCGCCGCAACCCAGAGTGCGCCTGCCCCTGCTCCCGCAGCTTCAGCTGCCCCTAAGGCGGCAGACGCCCCGCAAGAAACATCCGCCGAAGAAGACAAATTTGCCAAGGAAGTAGCCGCCGCCTTCGCTAAGGCTATCGCTGAAGAGGAATAGAGGACGCATCATCTTGGCTGCTGAATCTTCGCCGCAAACGCAAACCCCGCTGCCCAAAACCGAAGCGGAAAAGCTCATTCGGTCGAAGCGGTGGTTCTACGACGTGGCCGCCTGCTTGGGGGCCATTGCGCTCATTTACGTGCTGGGGTTCGTGTTGGAAGTGTTGGCCACGCCGGTGAGCATCGTCATCTGGACGGTGGTCATCGTGTTCTGCTTGCGCGGCATCGTTAGCTTTTTTGAAAAGAAAGGGCTTTCCCGCTTCTTAGGAACCGTTATTGCTTACGTGATCATGGTGGTGGTCATAGGGCTCATCCTGGTGCTGATGTGTTCGCCCGCTTTCGGCATTGGCGAACAGTTCACGAACTTGGCGCAAAGCATTCCGGGATATATCCAGCAGGTAATTGAATGGTGGAGCGGCGTTTCGGTCCAATATCAAGACATTTTGAACAACGAAATGCTGCAGCAGTATGCCGGCAATGCGCTGCAGGCCGTTTCGCAGGGGGCCCAAGAGGCTGCAACGAATGCGGCAGCGGGCGTGTTTGCCGTTGGCGGAAGCATAGCAAACGCGGTGCTTGCCATTGGCTTTGCGTTGGTGGTGGCCTTCTGGATTCTGATGGAGCTTCCCAATCTGGGCAAGGAATTCAAGCGTTTGGTGGGACCTTCCAGGCAAGACGACCTGGAAATGCTGCACGTGACCTTGACCAGCGTATTGGGTGGATATATCCGCGCCACCATCGTGCAGTGTGCCATCATCGGATTTGTCTGCGCCATTCTGTTCTTGATTGCGGGCGTGCCCAACTTCGCCGCCATCGGCGTTATCACGGGTATTTTGAATATCATCCCGGTGGTGGGCCCTTGGTTCGGCGGCGGCTTGGCCGCTATTGCCGGGTTGCTGCATGATCCCATCACCAGCCTTATTGCCCTGGTGGGAACCATTGTCATCCAGCAGTTTGTGTATACGTTTATAAGCCCCAAGCTTATGGAAAGCTCGGTTGACGTGCACCCGGCGCTTACCATCATCTGCTTGATGGCCGGCAGCGCCATAGGCGCTACCATGGCCGGCTTGGGCGGGTCCATTGTGGGCATGTTGGCGTCCATCCCCGCTGTTGCCGTTGCCAAGGCGCTGTTCGTGTACTACTTCGAAAAGCGAACAGGGCGCGAACTGGTTTCGGAAGACGGCGTGTTCTTCAAGGGCACGCCTTCTGAAGGCGAAGGGGTGGATCCCATCAGCGATGCCACATCGCCCTTGCCGGGCACCACGGCAAAGCTTCCGATCATCACCAGGGAAAAGCTGGAAAACCGCTTCCAGACAGGCAAGATGAAAGCCGTCAACAACAAGGAAGAAAGCCCGCAGGGCGCGGAAGGTGCCGAAGGGCAGTCGGGCCCGAAGCATCACAAAGAGTAGCGAACCGCCACGGCGCGCCCGCGCAGCCGTGTTCAAGAGAAGGAGTTACACCCTATGAAATACATGACCACCGCGGAAATCCGCGAAGCGTTTCTGCGCTACTTTGAAGACAAAGGCTGCAAGCGCCTGCCGTCTTCGTCGCTTATCCCCGACGACCCTTCTTTGCTTCTGACCAGCGCCGGCATGGTGCAGTTCAAGCCGTATTTCCTGCATGTTCTGGAATTCGACGAAGCCTACCAGGGCGCCACCACCGTGCAGAAGTGCGTGCGCACCAACGACATTGAAAACATCGGGCGCACCGGGCGCCACCTATCGTTCTTTGAAATGCTGGGCAACTTCAGCTTCGGCAAGTACTTCAAGAAGGAAATGTGCGAATGGGCCTTCGACTTTTCCACGAACCCGGATTACCTGGGCTTGCCGGCGGAACGACTGTACTTCACGGTGTTCGAAGACGACGACGAGACCATAGAGATTTGGAAGTCCCTAGGCGTAGACGAAAGCCATATTTCCCGCTTGGGCGAAGACGACAACTTCTGGCGCGCCGGCCCTACCGGCCCGTGCGGCCCGTGTTCGGAACTATACTTCGACCAGGGCCCCGAAGTGGGCTGCGGCAGCCCCGACTGCAAGCCGGGCTGTGACTGCGATCGCTTCCTGGAGTACTGGAACTGCGTGTTCACCCAGTTCGACGGGCAAGAAGATGGCACGTTAGCGCCGCTTCTGACCAAAAACATTGACACCGGCATGGGTCTGGAACGCATTGCTGCCATCATGCAGGGCGTCAGCAACAACTACGACACCGACGTGCTGCGCAGCCTGGTGGCCGTAGGCGAGCGCCTGGCGGGCGTGGCCTACAAGGAAGATCCCAAGGTTGACATGAGCCTGCGTATCATGGCCGATCACAGCCGCGCGGTCACGTTCATGATTGCCGACGGCATCCTGCCTTCTAACGAAGGTCGGGGCTACGTGCTGCGCCGCTTGCTGCGCCGCGCGGTCATGAAGGGCCACTTGCTGGGCATAGAAGGGCCGTTCCTGAACGACTACGTGGACGAAATCGTGAACCTGATGGGCCCGGTGTATCCCGAAGTGGTGGAGCACCGCGAAACCATCCGCGGCATGATTCTGGCCGAAGAAAACCGCTTCGGCGCCACGCTGCGCCAGGGCCAAGCCTTCTTGGAAGAAGCGCTTTCGGGCACGCAGGGCACGGTGCTAGACGGCGCCTTGGCCTTCAAGCTGCATGACACCTACGGCTTCCCCATTGAAGTGACCAGCGAAATCTGCGAAGAGCGCGGCTTTTCGGTGGACATGGACGGCTTCAACACCTGCATGGCTCAGCAGAAGGAACGCGCCCGCGCGGCCACGAAGGACGACGCGGAAGCGGCCTGGAGCACCTATGGCAACATCCACAGCGAACTGCTGAAGGAACTTGGCGCCACGAAGTTTGTGGGCTATGACACCTTGAGCGTGCCTGCCAAGGTGCTTGCCCTGGTGAAGGCCGGGCAGCGCGTGGATGCGCTGGCCGATGGCGAAGACGGCGAAGTGATCCTAGATGTAAGCCCTTTCTACGCGGAAATGGGCGGCGAAGTAGGCGACACGGGCGTGTTGACGGCTGCTACTGGCAACGCCACCGTGGTTGACACCAAGGCTCCCGAAAAGGGCCTGCATGCGCACCGGGTGCACGTGAACGAAGGCGTGGTGCGCGTGGGGGATACGGTGGAAGCCATAGTGGACGCCGTGCGCCGTTCGCGCATAGAACGCAACCACACGGCCACGCACGTGCTGCATGCGGCCTTGCGCCAGGTGTTGGGCGACCACGTGGCCCAAAAGGGCAGCTACGTGGGTCCCGACCGCCTGCGCTTTGACTTCACGCACTTCCAGCAGGTAACGCCCGAAGAATTGGCCCAGGTGGAAAAGCTAGCGAATGACTTCATCATGCTGAACATTCCCACGCGCATTTACGAAACCAGCTTAGACGAAGCCCGCGCGTCCGGCGTGACGGCGCTGTTCGGCGAAAAGTACGGCGACCGCGTGCGCGTGGTGGAAGCCACCGATTTCACGCGCGAGCTGTGCGGCGGCTGCCACGTTAGCAATACTTCCGAAATCGGCGTGATCAAGGTGGTCAGCGAAGGCAGCGTTTCGGGCGGCGTGCGCCGCATAGAAGCGGTGACCAGCTACGGCGTGCTGGAGTACCTGAATTCCCTGGAGCATGAACTGAAGGCCGCAGCCGAAGTGATGCACGCGCCGCTGATGGGCGTGGCCGAACGCTGCGCTGCCAACCTGAAAACCATTAAGGACCTGCAAAAGGCCGCCAAGGAAGGCCGTGGTGCGGTTGCTTCCGACAACGTGTCCAAGTTGGTAAGCGCGGCGGAAACGGCCGCTGCGGGATACCCTGTGATTATTGGCAAGCTGGGTGCCGCCGGTTCCGGCGATATGCGTCAGGCGTGGGACGTGCTGCGTGCGCGCATGAGTGCCCCGGGCGCGGTGGTGTTGGCCGGCGAAAGCGACGGCAAGCCGCTGCTGTTGGCGGCAGGCACCGAAGAAGCGGTGGCTGCCGGCTTCAACGCGGGCGCCATCATCAAAGCCATTGCCCCGAAGGTACAAGGCGGCGGCGGGGGCAAGCCTGCCATGGCGCAGGCCGGCGGCAAGAACCTGGCCGGCATAGAAGACGCCTTGGCGGAAGCACGCAGCTTGCTGCTGTAGGGCTGCATGCGGGTTCTTGCGTTGGACATAGGCCAGGCGCGGGTGGGCATTGCCGTGTGCGATCCTGCCATGCAAGTGGCTTCTCCCGTGTGCGTTTTGCCAGCTGACCAGGTGCTTACGCACGCGAAGCCCTTTCGCGCGGTGCTGGAAGACTGGGAACCCGAACTGTTGGTGTGCGGGCTGCCTTACACGCTTTCCGGCGAAGAGGGCCCGCAGGCTGCTTCCATTCGCATGCAGGCGGTCCGCATAGGGAAAGCCTGCGGCCTTCCCGTGGAATTCACCGACGAGCGCCTAAGTTCGCGGGAAGCGAAACGGATTCTGCGTGAAGAAGGGCTTTCCGAAAAGCAGATGCGCGGAAAGATAGATATGATTGCTGCAAGTTTGTTTTTGCAGGCGTGGTTAGATGCCCGCCCATAGTTAGAACGGGAATACTTCATGGCCTTGAGAAAAAACACAACCTATTCGTCCCGGCCGTCCCATGCTGCCCGCGCTGCCCATGCCCGGGGGGACAAGCAGTTTCGCACGTATGACACCAGCTATATAAAGCCCGAACCGAAGAAGGGCCCCATC
>JAUNIP010000028.1:0-17247 GCA_030523425.1 Coriobacteriia bacterium | reverse complement strand
CTGGTTGCGGTGGTGCTGGTGGCGCTTATTGTGGGCGGCAGCGCCCTGATGCGCGGCTGCACGCCGCAGACCAATCCCAATCTGGTGTCGAACGGCACACCGGTCACCGTTACGGTGGCCAATGGCGCCGGCGGTTTGGAAATTGCCGACACGCTGTATGAGGCCGGCCTGATTACTGGCACCAAGCCCTTCACGGACGCCCTGGAAAAGGCCGGAGCCGCCGCTTCGCCGAAGCCGGGTACTTACACCATCACAGGCGGCACGTCCATCGACGACATTATTGCCCTGCTTGCGGCCGGTCCCAAGCCCCTGGCCACGGTCACCGTGCCTGAAGGCTACACGCTTTCCGCGGTTGCCACCGCTGTTGACCAAGCCAGTGCGGGCACCATTTCGCGGGACGCCTTCTTGGCGGCTGCGGAAAACGTGAGTGCCTATGCGGCCGATTATTCCTTCCTGCAAGGCGTTACTTCCTTGGAAGGCTTCCTGTTCCCCAAAACCTACGACCTGGCTTCCGACGCCACGGCGGATTCGCTGATTCGCGCCATGTTGGACCAATATCAAGCCGAAATTGCCACGCTGGATTATTCCTTCCCCACAAGCCGCGGGCTTTCGCAGTATCAGGCGCTTATTTTGGCGTCCATCGTGGAAAAGGAATCGGATTCCAACACCCGCGGGCAGGTGGCGGCGGTGTTTTACAACCGCCTGAGCAACTTCGACGACCCCAACTATGGCTTCCTGCAAAGTGACGCCACCACGGCTTATGAAGTGGGGCATGACCCCACGGCCGAAGAAGTGCATGCGGATACGCCGTACAGCACCTACACACACGAAGGCTTGCCGCCTACGCCCATCTGCCAGCCGGGCTTGGCTTCCCTGCAGGCCGTGTGCAGCCCCGATTCCGAACTGCTAGATAACGGCTACTACTACTTCTACTTCGCTTTGAAGGACGACGGCACCTTGGAGTATTCCTTCAGCCAGACCCTTGACGAGCACAACGCTGCCATAGCGGCCGATATGTAAGCCAGCGCCATGGCGTTGACCAGGCCGGACAGATATTTTTCGCGCATCAGCCGCATCAACGTGCGCACCGATTTGCTGGGGTGCGGGCTTACGCACGTGCTGTTGGACATAGATAACACCATCCGCAGCCGCGCCACGGGCGACATCCCGCTTGATGTGGGGTTGTGGCTGGCCCAGGCACGCGACGCCGGCGTGCAGTTTTGCCTGCTGTCCAACAACTGGCATGCCAACGTGCACGACTTCGCGCACAGCCTGGATTTGCCCCTGGTGGCGAAGGCGTGCAAGCCCCTGCCGCCGGCTTACTTCGCCGCGCGCAAGAAGATTGGCGGGGTACGGGGCAGCACCGTGGTGATTGGCGACCAGCTTTCCACCGACGTGGTGGGCGCGCACGTGGTGGGCATGAAGGCGTACTTGGTGGCGCCGCTGGTGGAGCAAGACCTGAAGCACACCTTGGTGGTGCGCCGGTTCGAACGCAAGTTGCTAGGCGAAATGGTTCCCGAATAGGAGTGCCTTATGGAGCAAAAGCTGTACGTGCTGGGCTACCCAGTGGCCCATTCGAAGTCGCCCGTGATGCACAATGCGCTGTACAAGGCCTTGGGCCTGCCGTGGCGCTATTCTCTGATGGCGTGTGAGACCGCCTTGGATGCGCAAGCGTTTTTGGACGCTGGGGATTTCTTGGGCATCAACATCACCATGCCGTACAAGCCTTTGGGCTTGGAAGTGGCCGCGGTGAAGAACGCCACCGCGGTGCTGGCCCAAGGCGCCAACGTGCTGCTGCACAATGCCCAAGGCGCGCTGGAATGCCACAACCTGGACGGCGTGGGCTGCGTTCGCTATATGCAGCGCGAAAACGTGCTGCTGCACAACGCGCAGGTGGTGGTATGCGGCACGGGCCCCACGTCGCGGGCCATCATGCATGCGGCGGCGAAGGCGGGCGCGGCGAAGGTGACGCTGATGGGCCGCAACGCCCAGCGCGCGCACGACGAAATGGACGGCTACCTGGCGCGCTTGGCCCAAACGCCCGATGCCGGCCTTGCCAAGCGTTGCGTGTTCGCCGACGGCAGCTACGAAACGGATCCGGCTGCGCTGCAGCAGGCGCGCGTGATTGTGGACGCCACGCCCTTAGGCATGATGCCGGGCGACCCGGCGCCGTTCAGCACCATGCTGCTGCATGAAGGGCAGTTCGTGATGGATGTGGTGTACGGCCACGGCGAAACCGCCTTGGCGGCCGGGGCGAAGGCATCGGGTTGCCGTTTTGCTAACGGAGCCGGCATGCTGGTTTCGCAGGCCGTGCTAAGCGCGCAGGAATTCCTTGCCGCGGCCGGCTTGGCCAACCGCATAACCTACGAAGAAGCCTTCGACACCATGGCCCGCGCCGCCGAATTCGGCATATAGCCAGCTGCGCACGGCGGCGGGCAAACTGACACAGGCCACAAAAACGCGGAAGAGCGGCCGGGCGGGCCGCTCTTCCTTTAGGAGGGGGTTCGGCGTTTTCACGCCGCAAGCTGCAAGAAAAGCAGGTCAGGCAAAGTGGAAAGGGGAAAGTCTTCACCCGACACCTGTAGTATACAAACCGATAGTGAATACCATATGTAGGGGATGTGGACGTTTTATGGGTTAAGCGGAAAATCTGCGTAAGAGGAATGTGAGCGCGCAAAAACAGACGGCTTAGGCCCCTTCGAAAAGGCTTAGGGCTGCGCATGTGCCATGGCATGGTACCCTGTATCCCACAACCGTTTACATGGAAGGAAACAACAAGCATGGCTGATATCTCGCTGCGTTTTCACAAGGACATGTTGGTGCTCACGTCCCCGGTTGACGCTTCGTTGGCGCGCCAGGGCACCAACTTCGAAGACGACTTCGAAATGCTGATGGTCGTGGAGCCCGAAACGCTGGAAGACGCCTACCGGTCGCAGATGACCACGCAGGCCCAGTGCTTGGTGGCGCAAACCGCCAACCTGCTGCCTTCCCGCCTGCTGCACAAGAACCTGGAAAAGCGCCTGCCTGAATTGGTGCGCATTTCCCTGGAAATGGCAACGGCCCAGAAAGCCCAGCACGTGCTGGTCGAACTGGGCCCCACGGGCTTGCCGCTTGACCCGTCCAGCAAGGCTTCGTTGATGGAGCACCGCGACCAGTATGTGCGCGCGGCGCGCGAGTTCGAACACTACCCCTTCGACGCATACCTGCTGAACGACTTCACCGACGTGGACGCGCTGAAATGCGCGCTGATGGGTCTGCGCAAGGCCAGCGACCGCCCGGTGTTTGCCAGCGTGAACGCGAATGCCGAAGGCGTGTTGGGCAACGGACGCCACACCTTGCAAGAAGCGGTGGCGGTCATGCAGGAATTCGGCGCGTCGGTGGCGGGCGTGCAAACGCCGTGCGCCCCGGCAGCTGCGGCGCACTTGGCCCGCGGCATGGCTTCGGCGTGCAGCTTGCCGCTGATGGTGCAGCTGCAGGTGGGGCAGCGCAACGCCAAGCAGTTAAACCCCACGGACGAAAACCCGTACTACCGCCCCGAAACGCTGTTCGACGCCATCCCGCACCTGCGCAGCGCCGGCGTGCAATTCTTGCGCGCCACCGGCAATGCCACGCCTGCGTATGCCGCGGCATTAGCGGCCGTGCTGGTGGGCCTAGACGTGATAGACGTGCGCGGCATCTTGGAGGACTGATGGCGCACCGCGGTACCAACATCCAGAAAAGCAGCCACTACGGCGCGCTGCAGGCCATAGTGGACACGCTGTTCGAAAGCGAAGAAGAAGTGCGCCGCTTGGACGTGGTGCTGGCTGCCGAAGCGGCCGATCTGCCCGATGACTTGCGCGAAGTGGTGGGACTGCTGCCGCCGGGCACCTACACGCGCCGCCGCTTGGTGGACCAACTGAATTCGTCTATCAACGGGCATGCTTGGGGGCAGGTGTACGGCACGGTAGGGTGAACCTGCGAAAGCGTGCCCGCGGAATGGCCTGTAGGCCCCGCAGGCCCGTAAGCACCAGCAAAACCGCCCCAGCTGGTTCAACGGCCCTAAATTCCAAACTAGCCACTTGCCTTCTGTGGAAAATCTGAGTGCAACCCGCGCAGATTTTTCACGTGGTTCTTGCAAAGATTTCAGTTGATGCTATAGTTACCAAGTGCGTTTAGCACTCTAAGCTTGTGAGTGCTAACAGCCCTTAAGGTAACACTACGTTACAAGCGTAAGTACATAGCAAACAGTGAAAGGAAGGTTGAAGATGAACCTAAAGCCGTTGGGCGATCGCGTCATCATCAAGCAGGACGAAGCAGAGACCACTACCGCAGCTGGTCTTTTTATTGCTTCGGAAAACAAGGAAAAGCCCCAGACCGGCACCGTGCTGGCCGTGGGCGAAGGCAAGCTGGACAAGGACGGCAACAAGGTGCCCGTGCCTGTTTCTGTGGGCGACCGCATCATCTATGGCAAGTTCGGCGGCACCGAAGTGGAAGTGGGTGGCGAAACCTACCTGATTCTGCGCGCCGACGACCTGTACGCCGTGTTCACCAACTAATTCCCCGAAAGGACTTGATACCTTATGGCTAAAGAAATTCGTTTTGAGGCTGATGCCCGCACCAAGATGGCTGCCGGCGTGAAGAAGCTTTCCGACGCTGTGAAGGTGACCCTTGGCCCTAAGGGCCGCTACGTGGCCCTGGAAAAGACCTATGGCGCCCCCACCATCACCAATGACGGTGTGACCGTGGCCAAGGAAGTGGAGCTGAAGGACCCCGTGGAGAACATGGGCGCGCAGCTGGTGCGTGAAGCCGCCGTGAAGACCAACGACGTGGCGGGCGACGGCACCACCACCGCCACCCTGCTGGCCGACGTGATTGTGGGCGAAGGCCTGCGCAACGTGACCGCCGGCGCCGATGCTTTGGGCATCCGTCGCGGCATCCAGAAGGCCACTGACGCCGTGGTGGAAGCCATCAAGGCCGACGCCACCGAAGTGTCCACCAACGAACAGATTGCCAACGTGGGCACCATTTCTGCTGGTGACGCTACCATCGGCGAAAAGATTGCTGAAGCTATGGATGCCGTGGGCAAAGATGGCGCCATTTCCGTGGAAGAGTCCCAGACCTTCGGTTTGGATATAGACATCGTGGAAGGCATGCAGTACGACCGCGGCTACATTAGCCCGTACATGGCCACCGACATGGAGCGCATGGAAGCCGTGCTGAAGGACCCCTTCATCCTGTTGACCGACCAGAAGGTTTCCAGCATTCAAGACTTCGTGCCCCTGCTGGAAGAAATCATGCGTTCCGGCCGTCCGCTGTTCTTGGTGGCTGAAGACGTGGAAGGCGAAGCGTTGGCCACCATCTTGCTGAACAAGCTGCGCGGCACCTTCAACTGCGTGGCCATCAAGGCCCCCGGCTTCGGCGATCGCCGCAAGCGCATTCTGGAAGACATTGCCGCCGTCACCGGTGCCCAGGTTATCGACAAGGACTTCGGCATGACCTTGGCCGACGCCACGCTTGACATGATGGGCACCGCCAAGACCGTGAAGGTGACCAAGGACAATGCCCTTATTGTGGACGGCGCCGGCGAAAAGGCCGCCATCCAGGGCCGCATCGACCAGATTAAGGCCGAACTGGAGCGCACCGATTCCGACTTCGACCGCGAAAAGCTGCAGGAGCGCTTGGCCAAGCTTTCCGGCGGTGTTGCCGTGCTGAAGGTGGGCGCTGCCACGGAATCCGAACTGAAGGAAACCAAGAGCCGCATCGAAGACGCGCTGCAGGCCACCCGCGCCGCCGTTGAAGAAGGCATTGTGGCCGGTGGCGGCGTTGCCTTGGTGAACGCCATCCCCGCGCTGGATGCCGTTGCAACCACCGACAAGGACGAAGAAGTGGGCGTGGACATCATCCGCAAGGCCTTGGAAGCCCCCATGCGCGCCATTGCTACCAACGCCGGCTACGAAGGTTCTGTGGTGGTTGAGAAGGTAAAGGGCATGGCCAAGGGCGCCGGCATCAACTTCGCCGACGGTACCGAAGGCGACATGATTGCCATGGGCGTGAACGACCCCGTGAAGGTGACCCGCACCGCCCTGCAGTCCGCCGCTTCCGTGGCTGCCCTGATTCTGATCACCGAAGCCACCATCAACGAAATCCCCGAAGACGCCGAAAAGGCCGCAGCTGCAGCAGCAGCTGCCAGCATGGCGCAGGGAGGCATGTACTAAGTAGTTGCGCTGTTCTGCCGAACAGCGCAACTTGTCGACGCTGCGCGGGGCGTATGCACCCTGCTTTGGCCCTTGTTTTCGGGCTCACGTGCGAAGCACGCTACGCCCGAAAGGCGGGCCAAATCAGGGCATCTACGCCCCGCTCGCTGACTTTGCCAACAATGGGAGTTTTTCAACTCCTGTTGTTGGCATTTTTTTCGCTGCTACAATGGTGTTGTCGTTAGGAGCCTGCTATGCCCGTAGTTCGCCTTGATAGCTTGGATGACCCTGCGTTGGACGCTTATGCACGGCTTACAGAAGCGCAGCTGCGCAACCGGTTGGAGCCGGAAAAGGGGCTGTTCATTGCGGAGTCGTTCAAGGTGATTGACCGGGCGCTGGAGGCAGGGCATACGCCTCTTTCGCTTTTAATGGACCAACATTGGTTACCGCAGGCGGCAGACATAATTGCGCGCGCCGAAGCGGCGAACCCGCAGGCCACGGCATATGTGCTGCCGCCAGAAGAAATCCAGCGGCTGACCGGCTTCGAACTGACCCGCGGCATTTTGGCGGCCATGCGGCGCCCGCAGATGCCCAGCGTGGAAAGCTTGCTGGCGAACGCGCGGCGCGTGGCGGTGCTGGAAGGCATAGTGGACCACACCAACGTGGGGGCCATCTTCCGCAGCGCGGCGGCGCTGGGGGTAGACGCTGTGCTGGTGACGCCTACCTGCTGCGACCCGCTGTACCGCCGGGCTGTGCGCGTTTCCATGGGCACGGTGTTCCAGGTGCCGTGGACGCGCATCGGCCAGGCGCCGGCTGATTGGCCCACCGCGGGCTTGGCGCAACTGCACGCGCTGGGCTTCGCCACGGCCGCCATGGCGCTTTCCGACGAAAGCGTAAGCCTGCGCGATCCCGCCCTGAACGCCCAGGAAAAGCTGGCCATCATCATGGGCACCGAAGGCGACGGGCTGAGCCCCCAAACCATAGCGCAGGCAGACTTCACCGTGCGCATCCCCATGGCCCACGGCGTAGATTCCCTAAACGTGGCCGCCGCGGCCGCCGTGGCCTTCTACCAGCTGTGTGGCGCATAAGCTCTTGCGTGCCACCTCACCAAGAAACTTCGTCGTAGACCAATCCGGCGTTCGCAAGCATGTCTACCGCAGCTTGTGGCGAAAGAGCGGGCACTTTTGAGGCTTGGAAGCCCCCTTCGTCGCGCGTGACCACATAGTCGGCTTTGATGCCTGCTGCGGCGTAGGCTATCAGGAAGTCTTCCAAGTCTGGCCAGTCGGAACGCAATGCAGGACGCAATGATTCTGCGGGAAAACTGCACGGGCGGATGAATTCCAGCGTGGCTTCCATGGTGCTCATCAGCTGCTGTTTCGGTGCGAATTTCCGCAAGGCGTAGGCTGCATCGGTATAGGACTGAACGCTGCACCACAGTTCCACTTCTTTGAAGTAGGAAGCTATGCACAATGTGCGGATGTGCTGGTAAAACGGCACACGCTGGGCAAGTTGGTCAATAAGCACGTTGGTGTCAAGCAAGAGCTTCATAGCTATCCCACACCTGTTCTGCTAAGGCTTCTTTGTAATCCCAGTTGGCCGGTAGGTTGATGCAGGGGTGAAGCGTGGCGGCTTCCAGTTTCGCCTGCAAGTCGGCCTTTTGGCCAGGCGTCAAGGCGCTCAAGCTGCCCGACGCGCTGCGCGAAGCACCAGGCAGTTTGCCCTCCGCGATAAGATAGTCATAGGCGGCCCGTACTAAGTCGGTGGTGCTGGCGCCTAATTCCTGTAATTTCAAGCGCCCCTGCGAAACCACTTCGTCAGGGATGCGCGCGGTAATCATAGTGCTCATGCCTTCCTCCTGTATTACTGACATACATACTAAAGTGGGCAAGTGAAACTGTCAACCCGTTATTGTTGCGTTATGCTTGCAAATGGCAATAATTCTCGCACTCAATGGAGGAATCCCATGGAAAAAGAACTGTTTGATTACGTGGCGCAGCGCGCCGAAATCCTTAGCACCACCGCAGCCAGCAAGCAATCCACCAAAGACGCCGCTAACGCCTGGAAGGCTGCCGTGGCCGCTGACAGCTCCGATGCTGCCGTGGAAGCCGCCACCACCGCCTTGCTGGACTACATGGAAGGCCGTCCGCGCGAAATCGACGGCCTGATCGCCTTCGCAGAAGGTCCGGCCGTGCAGTTGTTGGGCGCAGAAACCGCCGCTGGCATGCTGGAAGGCGCCAAGGCTCGCAAGGCTGCCGGCGAAAAGTACTGCGGCTGCCCGGCCTGCACCGCCGGTTCGGAACTGCTGGCGAAGTTCGGCCGCATCGAACTGTAGGCAATCATTAGGGCAAGCACCTTGGGCCGAAATAACCACCGCAAAACAACTGCCAGCGGGCAGTCCGTCACGCGGCGCACGCTGCATTACTACTGGCAGGCCACGAAGAACCACGGCGGCTTCTTCGCGGGGCTTATGGTGTCCACCTTCGCCTACATTGCGCTGCTTTCGTATGGAAACCCGCTGGTCATGAGCATGATTATCGACCGCGTGAGCGAAAGCCCCGTAACGGCTGACCAAGTGTTTGCGGTGTTCGGCCCCTACATTTTGCTGCTGCTGGGCGTGAACGTGGTGGGACAGGCGGCCAGCAAGCTGCAGGACTACACGCTGTACAAGCTGGAAATAGGCGTGTCGTACGACCTTGCCACCATGAGCTTCGACGCGCTGTGCAACCAGTCCATGAACTTCCACGCCAACCGCTTCGGCGGCACGCTGGTCAGCCAAACGTCGAAGTTCATGAGCGGCTACAACCTTATGATCGAAACGCTGAACTGGCCTTTCATGGCGGTGTTCGCGTCCATTGTGTCCACGTACGTGGTGCTGCTGCCCACCGTGCCGCAGTTTGTGGGCATACTCACGGTGCTGCTGGTGGTGTATGGCGCGGTCAGCTACTACATGTACAAGCGCATCCTTTCGCTGAACGAACAGGCCGCCGGCGCGCAAAACCAGCTTTCAGGCGAACTGTCCGATAGCGTGGCCAACATCTTGGCCGTGAAAACCTACGGCCGCGAAGACTACGAGCGCACCCTGTTTGACCAGGCCAACCGCGAAGTGGTGGCGCGCGATTCCAAGCGCATGCGCTCTTCACTGGTGCGCGGCATTGTGACCGCCGCTATTACCGTGGTCATCATGGGTATCACGGCGGTGTTCATCACCGGCGGCAACGCGTGGTTCGGCATCACACCCGGCACGTTGGTGGTCATGTTCACGTATACGTACAACATCACCAACCAGTTCAACTTCATAAACGCCGGCCTGCAGCGCTTCAATCGCGCCTTCGGCGACGCCAGCGGCATGACCCAGGTGCTAGACGAGCCGCGCCTGGTGGCGGACACGCCCGGCGCGCAGGACCTGCAGGTGACGCAGGGCATGGTGGAGTTTCGCAACGTCGGCTTCAGCTACGAAGAGGAAGGCCACATCACGCAGGTGTTCCAGGACTTCAACCTAAGCGTGCCTGCCGGGCAGCGCGTGGGGTTGGTGGGACGCAGCGGCAGCGGCAAGTCCACGCTGGTCAGCCTGCTGTTGCGCCTGTCCGATCTGCAAGCAGGCGAAATCTTGGTGGACGGGCAGAACGTGGCGCACACCACGCAGGTTTCGCTGCGCCGCCAAATTGCCTTCGTGCCGCAAGAGCCACTGCTGTTCCATCGCACCATTCGCGAAAACATTGCGTACGGGCGGCCAGACGCCACGCAGGCCGAAATAGAAGCCGCCGCGCGCGACGCCAACGCACTGGAGTTCATTGATAATTTGCCGCAGGGCTTCGAAACGCTGACGGGGGAACGCGGCGTGAAACTTTCCGGCGGCCAGCGCCAACGCGTGGCCATTGCGCGCGCCCTGTTGGCCGACCGCCCCATTCTGGTGCTAGACGAAGCCACCAGCGCGCTGGATTCCGAAAGCGAGCATTTGGTGCAAGAAGCGCTGCAGCGCCTGATGAAGGGCCGCACCTGCCTTGTGGTGGCGCATCGTTTGAGCACAGTGGCCGGCCTTGACCGCATAGTGGTGCTTTCCGACGGCCGCGTGGTGGAAGACGGCACCCACGACCAGCTAAAAGACGCCGGCGGCGAATACGAGCATTTGTGGGACCGCCAAACCGGCGCTTTCCTGGGCGAAGAAGCCGCCGAATAGCGGTAGAATGCTTCTGTTGGATTGCTTTACGAGAGGAGCACACCCATGGACAGAGACGAGACCATCTGCTTTTGCGGCGACGTTGACGCCGGCACCATCATGGACGCCATTGCGGCCGGGGCCACCACGGTTGAAGCCGTAGGCGAAGCCACCGGCGCAGGCACCCACTGCGGCGGCTGCCAAGATCGCATAGCAGACATCATCGAAGAGATGCAAGCCTAACCGCAAGCATTTCCAAGCAGCGAAAGGACCGGCCGCGTGCCGGTCCTTTTTGTTATCCGGCCATGGTGCCGGCGGAAGGTATTGCTGGGCGCAGCATGGCCAGGCGCTGGTGTTTGGCGAAGACGCCACCTTGGAAGATGCCGCCAACCAGCTGCGCCACGCGCCATAGGCGAACGCAGCATATTGATAGACGGCGACATAAACGAAATGCTGGCCTACCTGGCACAGCGCCGCCTGTACCCGGGGTCTCCGCTCGCCGCTGCGGGTTCCGTGCAGATATAGGGGCTGGTATAATCTGCCGCCATGGAAACTTTTGCAGACATAGCGCTAGACGTGCTGAAGGACGCGGTGCTTGACACCCTGTACCTAATCCCCTTCCTGTTGGTGGTGTACCTGCTGATGGAGTGGCTGGAGCACAAGGCGGGGGAGAAGACCCAGGAAAGCGTGCGTCGCGCGGGCGCGGCGGGGCCGTTTGTGGGCGCACTGCTAGGCGTGGTGCCCCAGTGCGGCTTTTCGGCGGCGGCCGCCACGCTGTATGCCGGGCGCGTGATCACGTTCGGCACGCTGATGGCGGTGTTTTTGGCCACCTCCGACGAAATGCTGCCTATCTTCATCGCGCAGCAGGTGCCCTTTTCCACCATCGCGCTTATTCTGGGAGCAAAGGTGCTGATAGGCATGGTGATGGGCTTCATCATCGATGCCACGCTGCACCTGCTGCGCCGCGATGAAGAGAAACTGCGCATCCACGAGCTGTGCGAGCAAGACCACTGCGACTGCAACGGCGAATGCGCCCACTGCCACGAAAACCCCGAACTGGCCTATGGCTACGCGGAAGACCACGAACATCATCACGACCACAGCGGCAGCTCCATTCTGAAAAGCGCGCTGAAGCACACCGCGCAGGTGACGCTGTTCGTGTTCATTGTTTCCCTGCTGATCAACGCCGCGTTGGCGCTGGTAGGCGAAGAGGCTCTGGCCAGTTTCGTTTCCAGCAACGAAGTGATCTCCATTTTCGCGGCGGCATTGGTGGGGCTGATTCCCAACTGCGCGGCCAGCGTGGCCATAGCCCAGCTGTACGTGGAAGGCGTGCTGGGCGCGGGCGCCATGATGGCGGGCCTGCTGGTAAGCGCCGGCGTGGGCCTGCTGGTGTTGGCGCGCGCGAACCGTCGCCCCGCGCAGAACGCGCAGATTGTGGGCATCCTGTGGGCGGTCGGCGTGGTCTGGGGTCTGATAATCAGCGCGTTCGGCATTGCATTTTAAGGTTTGACCGCGCGGGCGGGGGCGGTTACAATACCACTTTGCATGAACCACGTGCGCTGTTAGCTCAGTTGGTAGAGCAGGGGACTTTTAATCCCAAGGTCCAGGGTTCGAGTCCCTGACGGCGCACCATTTGCGATTAGCCTCCCGTCCGGGAGGTTTTTCATAGCGGGAAGGGCCAGGGCAACGATCCGTCAGGGGCTCGAACCGATGAGGTGGAATTCCGTTAAGAAAACGTGCCAGTGGCACGTTTTTAGGAATTCGCCCGACCGAGCTTGCGAGGGAGGGGTCGGTATTCACCGAAGGTGAATACCGGAGTCCCTGACGGCGCACCATTTTCACGCTTCTGAGCTGCGCTTATGCAGAAAATATAGAAGTTAACCACCATAAACTTGCTTGCTCTGCCACCGTTCTACCACCATTGGCGAAAATAGGCCTTCCAAATTGGGCCTTATTTTTCGGGTTGGTTCCAGGTGTAGGAGACTTAGGGTAGGGAGTCCAGAAAAGCATGCAGCCTGTTGCGGTATTCGTCTGTGCGGTTGCCCAGCAGGACGAAAATGTGCCATTCGTCGGCGGTGTCCCAGACGGTCACGGGGCCTTGAGTGGCTTGGGCGATTAGGCGCGCGTTTTCCGGTGCGACCAGCGTGTCGCGCGCGCCTTGGATGACCAGCATGGGCAGCGTGTTGTGCCGCAGGCTGTTTCGCGCATCCGCCAGGTAAGCGAAGCGTTCGGTTGGAATGCCCGTGCGTTTCCCCAGCTTTTCGGGGGTGCCGAATGCGCCCAGGTTCGTGTAGCCGCCATCAGCTACCAGGCCCGTCACGTGCAGCGACGCAAGCGGTTGAAAGGCCGGCGTTGCAGGCGCGACGGCCGCTTGGGCCGCGGACGCGGCGCGGTCGTGGGCAGTGGTGCGCTCTTCGGGGGTGCCCTTCGCGCCGGCGAAGAAGCCGTGGATGCCCGAAAGGAAATTCACCGTGGCGCCGCCCAGGGAAAGCCCGTGGACCACCACGCTTTTTGGGCTGAATTGGCGGTTTAGCTGCTGCAGCCAGTCGTAGGTGTCAAGCGCCTCCAGGAAGCCGAGCGCCACCTTCCCCGAGCTCTTGCCGAACGACCGCAGGTCCGGTGCCAGCAGATTGAAACCCCGCTCGTAGTAGAAGGGGCCTATGCGTTCCGCCATTATGCGCCCGTTCAGGAAGTTGGGGTGCAGAAGCACCGCCCATGCGTTTGAGTCTGGCGCGCCTGCACGGTTCACGTGCACATACGCCTGGGCATGCAGGCGCGCCCGGTAGCGCGCCCCAGCAAACGCAGGTGCAGACTGCGCTTCCAGGTACAGGTGATTGGGCGCCACCGGCAGCGCGTCGGGGCGCTTGGCGAACAGAGTGCGCATTCCGCGCACGGCTGCCCCCGGGTTTACCTTGTCCAGTCCGGTGATGTCTTTGCGCGTAGTCATGAGCGCATCATCCCACAAGTCGCCGCAACATGCCACCCGGGAAGTACGGGTTGTGTGGCTGTGCAGTCGAAGTGCAAACCAGGTTGCTACAGGCTGTGAAAGCTCTATGGCCTTACAGTTCCAACACACTACCGCTGGCGCCCTCAATGGCCGCGCTAGGATTTTGTTTGAGTGGGTAATGTGCTGTACACCCTTGGGTGTCACTTTGTGTCATAGTATATCCATGGAGAAAATCCGGAAGATAGGAGCCTGCAATGCCTGAGAGCATCCAGATGTGGGACATAGTGGTTGTGACGAAGGGGAAGAGGAAGGGCGCCTACGGCTGCGTGAACGGCCTGCGCGGAAAGACAGCGGTCGTGAACATCAGCCGTAAAGGCCGCAAGCTGAAAGAGTTCCCCCTGAAGGCGTTGCGGAAGGTGCCGCCGGTCATGCTGGATTCCGGGCAGTTGCGCGCCCTGGCGCGCTTCGAGGTGATGCCCGCCCAGCTGCGCGGCGGCAACGGGTGGCTGAAGCTGCGGTCTGAGCAGAAATACATTATGACGCTGGACGACCTGGAAGCTGCCCTTGCTAACATGCTGGCCGCTGGCGTGCCCGACGCCCCCACTGCGCAGGAAACGTCCGGCGCCGAAGAGTCCCCGGCTGCTGCCGCCGCGCCCGATGCGGCAGGCGCACAGGCCGAATCCGACGCCTTCGACTGGTACTGGGCCGTCGATAGCGGGTTGGGGGGCGGCCTGGACTCTTGGAGCGCGCAGGAAGACCCCGCGGAGGACGACCCGCAGGCCGTCCCCGGCATGCCCACTGACGCCAGCGTCTACGGCAGCACGCTCTACCAGCTCGCCATGCGCTTCGAGTGGGAGGTCAAGGGCGCTGCCGGCCTGCAGGACCTGCTGGATGGCATCCGTATGCATAAGGCCCAGCGCGAAAAGCCGCCCCTGGAGCGCGAATTGACCCGCGCCCAGAAGGAGGACTTTCTGCGCCGCTGGGACAACCAGCGGGTGCAGCTGTTCGGTGACCAGACGGTTGAGCGCCTGTACGCGAACTACGTGGAGCAGCTGGCCGAGGAGGGCAGCCCGCTTGCCCTGGAGGAAAAGGCATACGCTTGCTACGGCGCGGGTCATGCCGGCTTCTCTGAAGACTGGGAGGCGTCGCGCGACTGCCTGCTGCGGCTGGAGGAAACGCACCCCAAGTCTTTCTACGCCAACACGCTGGGCTATATCTACTACTACGGCCGCTGCAACGGCGGCGTGCCGGAATACGACAAGGCGTTCTACTGGTTTTCCGTGGGCGCCGCGGGCGGCAATTTCGAGTCGCGCTACAAGATTTCGGACATGTTCAAGGACGGCAGGGGCTGCCCGAAGGACGCAGAGATAGCGGCGCACATCGTTTGGGACGCGTACAACGAAAACCTTGAGTACTTCAGCCGCGGCTGGGCGCGCACCAAGTTCGCCGACATAGCGCTGCGCGCGGGCAACCTGTACCGCTACGGCATCAACTGCACGGCCAACTTAGACCGTGCTTACGAGTACTACCTGATGGCAAAGTTGGCCATCCGCATGCGCAGGCAGTGCATGGACTACTACGGCGACGCCTCCGTCGAGCGCAACATAGATGCCGCGCTGGCGCAGGTTCTGCCGGAAACCAGCTACGCGAAGAGGAAGGACCGCCTGAAGATCCCCGCGCGCGACCTTCCACGGCTGCTGCGCTTCGCCACCGGCTACGGCAGGCGCGTGCGCATGGACTGGCGGCGCACGAAGAAGGGCAGCCTGCGCGTGAGCTTTCGCATGCAGGAAAGGCCAGGCGTGCGCTATGCCAGCAAGATTCCCGTGCTGGTGCCTGAGGCGCAGTTCTGCGGACTGCAGGAGAAGCTGCGCCTTGTGCTGAAGCCCGGCGAGCAAGTCTGCAAGGGCATGAAGGGGAAGAAGGGCCACGTGGTGTTCGACGAGGTGTCCGGCAGCTGGGAGGAAGGCGCCGTCCTTATGCTGTACGGCAAGAAGGTTGCCACCTTGCAGGGCAAGATTGCCCTGGACTGCCGCAGCCTGGCAGGGGAAAGCCGCCGCTACGTATCGGTGAGCTTCGGCGACCCGGAGCGCTGCTGGGACTACCTGTGCGATGACGAGGACGTGAAGGAGGGCACCCGTGTGATGGTTCCCTGGGGCGACCACCCCCTGCGCGAAGGCGCCGTCAAGCGCGTGCGCCAGCGTCACGACTGCGAGATGGAGCTATGGCGCAAGGCATACAAGCGCGTGGCGAAGCGTTTGGATTAGGGTCGGGCCCACGCAGGAACCACGGGCGCGTGACGCACGCAACCCGTGCTCTTCCGCCTATTTAGAATCGAACCCAAACAAACGGGATGCCAAGTAGCGAAAACCAGCCAAATAGCCAAACAAAAGACCCGGTAGTTCCGTCGATAAAATTGCTCCCGATTATCATCACAAAGCTGAGGACCGCCAACACGATAGTCGCCTTGATCTTTCCGGGCCGCTTCTCGTCCTCTTCCCTGCGAATTGCATCCTCGTGCTGGTATTCAAGCGTCTGGCGCTTGGTTTCCTCCTTCGCCAGCAGCACGTCTCGCAGTGCCGATGGATCGAGCATGATTTTATTGCCGCAATAGGGGCAGAACTTGACCAGGTTTTCCAGGTCCAGGTCCAGATGGGCGCCGCATTTCTCGCAGTCCATCGAAAGCGAGCTGGGGGATGGCTCCGCCGGCCTGGGTGGCCCGCTCGCGGCGGCCTTGGAGGCTTTTGGGGCTTGCTTGCCTTGCTTGGCACCCTCTGCCAAATGCGGGTCATTGGTTATTATCACGAAGTCGCCGAACGCGCTCTCCAGGAACGCCGCGCGCTTCTTGGCCTTCTCCAGCTTCCTCTCGTATTTCTCGACGCTGTTGAACATGGTCACTACCTGGGGCTGACGGACACAGGCTTCAGGAAAAAGCCCTTGTCTGTGTCGTATTTGTCCACCGTTGCGACGATGTGGACGTTGTCACCCGTGTAGAGCCCCTCACAGTTGTCGGGTAGGTGCAGATTAAGGCGGTTGACGTCGTTGAACCTAAATGTCGGCCCGCGTTGGCTGACCTCGCTGTAGTCGCCCGCGGAAAGGAGGAAGTCGAACCTGGTCGTGCTGCTTCCGTGGTTCGCGACGTAGTCGACGCTGCCGTCGAATTCGATGGTGCGGCCCGCGTACTTCGACGCGAAAGCGGTGCATGTGTCTGCGCTTTCGTCTTCCAGGAGGGCCGCAAGGTCAGGGCTGTTCTCCACGGTGAGCACCTTGGTGGCCTCTTCCCTGGCTGCCGCCGCAGCCTCTGCGGCCGCCTGCTCTTCTGCGGCCTTCTGCTGCGCCGCCTCCTGCTCGGCCGCCAGCTTTTCGGCCTGCTCCTTGGCCGCCTGCTCCTTCGCGGCCGCCGCGGCTGCTGCCTCTTCTTCGGCCTTCTTCTGGTCTTCGGCGGCCTGCGTCAACGTCTTCACGCTGAAGTCGATTACCTCCACCTGGCTGGCGGTGCAGTGGATCTTCGCGCACAGGACGGAATCCTCCTCTTGCAGGGTGAAGGATTTCGCGCCGTCTACTTTGGAATCGCCGTCCTCGGTGAACGTGATCTCGTGGCAGCCGGGGGCCAGGCTAAGGCTGAACTCCTTCGTGTCCCCGTGGTCGACCTTTTCGACGCGTTCCCCGTCCATGTAGACCAAGACGTCGTAGCGGCTGAGGATCAGGTTCTTGCTGCATTCGATCGTGACGGTGAGGTTCTTCGTGGCGGCTGTGGCCGCTGGTGCGTCCGCCAAAGAGGGGGCGTTTGATGCGTTTTTGCCGGTGCACATGCCGATCACGCCGAAGATGAGGAGCAGGGCGGCGATCGCAATCGCGATGATGCCTGCCTTCGGGAAGCCGGGTGAGGCTGCCGTGGCTGCTCCTTCGGGCTTTTGGGGGGGGGTGTTCCTATAGTTTTGTCAACTGATTTTTCTGGTTGATTTTCGCTTTCA
>JAUNIP010000027.1 GCA_030523425.1 Coriobacteriia bacterium | reverse complement strand
GGCGCTCCCCCGTTCACGGGCTGAATGAGCAAGGTTTCGCCCGGCTGGACGTATGTTGCCTGGCACACAACGTCAGTGTTGTTGCAGAAATCGTTCAAATCGAAATCGGCGTAGAGGCTGGATACATGCACTCCAGAGTCAGTATTGGTCGAAACCGTCGAACAGGAGCACAAGCAAGCCAGCCCGCAAAGCAAGCTAATGGCCAAGCACACGCGACCAGCAAAACACGCTCTCCCTATATTCGGCATTCGTTACCCCCTTCTGAAAACTATGCGTATCCACCCATGTTGCCTTCAGTAAGAACAATTTGCTCATCCGAAGATTAGCTTAACGCACCTAAGGGCGTCAAACTGCTGCGTGACTGCCTTGTGCGGGCGAAAATCCGCTGTTCGCCTAATGGCGCGGTCGGTGAACGGCGGGCTTTATTACACTCTAGTTAAGATTTTCGGTGCAGCGGCGCGACCGCGTTACGCTGTGCGCGAAGCTCACCAACAGCTTATCCCCCTTCACGGGAAAAGCGGGCAATCGGGCCACGAACTTAGGGAGGTATCACATGGGCTTTCTGACTGGTAAGACCGTCATCATGACCGGCGGCGGCAAGGCAACACTGAAGGACGGCAGCGCTGGATCTATCGGCTACGGCATCGACATCGCATTCGCCAAGGAAGGCGCCAACCTGGTAATCACCGGGCGCAACGTGGCGAAGCTTGAAGCCGCCAAGGAAGAACTGGAAGCTGAATACGGCATTAAGGTGCTGCCTGTGCAGGCAGACGTTGCCGCAGGTCAGGACAACGAAGCCGTGGTGCAAAACGTAATTGACAGCGCCATCAAGGAATTCGGCCGCATCGACGTGCTGGTGAACTGCGCGCAGGCTTCCGCATCCGGCGTGACCATTGCCGACCACACCACCGAAAATTTCGACTTGGCCGTGTATTCCGGCCTGTATGCCACCTTCTACTACATGAAGTGCGCGTACCCCTACTTGAAGGAGACCAAGGGCAGCGTCATCAACTTCGCTTCCGGCGCCGGCCTGTTTGGCAACTACGGGCAGTGCTCGTATGCCGCCGCGAAGGAAGGCATCCGCGGCATGAGCCGTGTGGCCGCCAACGAATGGGGCCCCGACGGCATCAACGTGAACGTAGTGTGCCCCTTGGCCTGGACCGCCCAGCTGGAAAAGTTCCAGGACGCATACCCCGAAGCCTTCGAAGCCAACGTGCACATGCCACCCATGGGCCACTACGGCGACGTGGAGCTGGAAATCGGCCGCGCTGTGGTTGCGCTGGCCAGCCCGGACCTAAAGTACATGAGCGGCGAAACCATCACCCTGGAAGGCGGCATGGGCCAGCGCCCGTAAGCCGCCGCCGCGGGGCTGTTGCAGCTGCAGGGCTGCCGCAGCTGGAGGGCTGCCGCATTTCGCGCAACCAAAGCGCCCGGACAGGTGTCCGGGCGCTTTTTCATGCGCAAGAAATGCGGTTGTTTACGATTGTAAACTAGCCGCTATCACTCCACGGCGGTTAGGTCTTTCAGGACTTCGCCGGCTATGATCAGGCCGGCCACGCCGGGGACGAAGGACGTGGAGCCAGGCACCACGTGGCGGGATGAGCCTTCTGGCACGGGCGGCACTTCGCCGCGGGGCTGGGCGGGTTCTTCCGGGGAATATACCACTTTCAGCTGGGTGATGCCGGCTTTGCGCAGCTGCTTGCGCATGATACGCGCCAGGCCGTCGTTTTGCGTTGCAAACAGGTCTGCCACGCGCAGGACCGTGGGGTCTAACTTGTTGCCCGTACCCATGCAGCTGATCACGGGCACGCCCGCTTCCTGCGCACGCAGCACCAGGCTGATCTTCGCGGTGGTGGTGTCTACGGCGTCCACCACATAATCATAGGCGTCAAAGGGGAACTGCGCAGCGGTTTCCGGCAAGTAGAAGCACTGGTAGGTGGTCACTTGGCACGCGGGATTGATGGCCTGCACGCGCTGGGCCGCCACGTCCACCTTCGCTTGGCCCAGCGTTTCGTGGGTGGCCAACAACTGGCGGTTCAGGTTGGTTAGGTCCACGCAATCGCTGTCTACCAGGTCCAACGCACCCACGCCGCCGCGGGCCAACGCTTCCACCACGTACGAACCTACGCCGCCCAGGCCGAACACGGCCACACGCGCCCGCGCCAACCGCTGCATGGCCGCCGCCCCAAACACCATTTCGCTTCTGCTGAATTGATTTTCCATAACGTAGGCACTATAACAGGTTGACCGAGCAACAGGCACGTGTGCCACCAGCGAAGGGCGCAAAACGCAAAAAGGGGACGCACCGGGGAAGACGCGCCCCCTTGCAGGGAGGGCTTATTTGAACATGGCCGACAGCGCGGCTTCTATGCCTTGGTGGTTCTTCACCATGTCAAGGGCGTAACTGTTGGACATCTGGTGAAGCTTGTGGCCGTCCCAGGCGAAATACTGGGCGGCGTGGGGATTGCGCATTTCGGACAACATGAGCAATCCGTTGTCTGCGGGCCGGGAACTGCGGGTCACGATGACGCATTCGCGCAGCGGCTGGTAGGTGGAATTGGAGTCTCGAAGGCCTTTGGCCATCACGGTGTCTATGACGCCGGTGCACGCGGCGTAGCCCGTGGGCGGGTTGGAAATGGCCTGGGACAATGCGGGCGATTCTGCTTTAAAACGGGTTGATTCTTTCACTGCTCCTTTGCTCTTTCTTCGGACCGATAGGGTTACCAAGGTGGGCGCGAACGCCCGGTATCTGAAGGCCTACTTGTAACGGCTACGGAACAAGGGCCGCAGTTCGCTGATGGGGGCCTTAGATTCTATGAGTTGGCGCATGCGTTCTTCCGCGGCGGCAATTTTCAGGCTTTCTTCCAACACGGCGGCAGCGATGTCGGGCGGCACTATGCACACGCCGGAATCGTCGGCCAACATAAGGTCACCGGGTTCCACCAGCTTGCCGCACAGGGTTACCGGGCCGTTCATTTCTATGCATTCCATGCGGTACTTGCCGGTAATTTGCGTAACGCCGCAGGTGAACACGGGATAGTCGTTTTCCATAATGGACGAAGCGTCGCGGCAGCAGCCGTTCACTATGTTGCCGGCCAACCCGCACGACTTCGCCACGGTGCAGCTTTGGCCGCCCATGTTGGACACATCCAGGTTGCCGCCAAAGTCGCTGACCAGCACGTCGCCGGGTTCGCTCATGTAGTAGATGTCACGCGTAGACATGGCAATGAAGTCATGGTCGTGCGCGCCTTGGGTGGCGGTTTTGCGCACGGGGATGTTGCGGATGGTCACGGCCGGGCCACAAATCTTCCAGCCGGGTTTCAGCGGCTTCAAGTACGAGCCGGGGATGGCGCCGTCTATGCCATAGGAATCCAGCACGTCACTGACGGTGGTGGTCATGTCTTCCAAGGAAAGGAAGCCGTCGATGATGTCTTTCGGCGTGCGGTCGAACTTGATCTTGGTGATGCGTTCGCGCGGAACTAAGCCCCAAATGCGGCCTGCCGCTTCGTATTCGGCATATTCGGCGTCGCGTTTGGCACGTTGCGCGGCCACTTCTTCGTTGTAAGCATCCACTTGTGTAATGTCCATGGGGGCCTCCCGTCTTTCGGCATTTCTGGCTTTTAGTAAAAACCTGCCGCGTTTCAGGGCGGTTAAAAGCACGTAACGACTTGAAACAACACAAATGGCCGCCAGCCTACAAAAAAGGCTGCACCGAAGCACAGCCTTTGGTGCGAAGTTGTAAGGGTTGCTTACTTCACGGTGAGCACGGGAATGTCCAGTTCGCGCAGGACGGCGGTGCTGACGCTGCCCAACACGGCACGCAGGGCGCCCACGCCGCGACGGCCCATGATTACCAGGTCAACGTCGTTTTCACCCACGTAGCGGCGAATGCCTTCCACGGTGGCCTTGTCGACCACTGCCTGGGCGTTCACCTTCTGCAGAATGTCGGTGTCGAACGCGGTGACCAAGTGTTCCTTCAGCAATTCTTCCGTACCGGCAGCCAAGTCGTTCAGGGCGTTTTCGTAGGCGGCCAATTCGCCTACGCCCGCTTCGATGCCCTTGGGAGGAACCACGCTTACCACGTCCACCGTAGCGTTTAAGGCTTCACGCAAATACAGAGCATACTCCATAGCGTTCAGGGCGGATTCGGATCCATCGTAGGGAACCATAATCTTTTTGATTTCCATGCCTGTCCTTTCAATGACGGGTTGTTACGGGGCCACACGCGTGCAACAAAGCAAGCACAAAAATTTGCACAGAGATGTTATAGCACGTTTGCGCATGCGTGAGTCAATCGAAGCCGTGAGTTATTTCCGTTCGGGAAACATTAGGCGGCGAAGGGGGCGGGTGGGGACGTCCCAGCCGTCGTAGCGCAGGTGCTTGCGGGCATCGGCAATCTTTTGGGAAAGCGCGGCGTCTGCGGAATCGTAGCCGCGGCTGCGCGGGTCGGTGCCGGCATCCACCCAGGCCACACCGCCACTGCCGCCCACAGGGGCCGCAAGCCCCACGCACAGGCGCACCAGCGCCGCCACGTAGGCCACCTGCAAGCGCGTGGGCTCTTCTTCTGCTTCCATGGCGGTGCCGCGGGCGCACGTCAGCTTGCATGCGCCAATGCAATAGGGGTCGAAAGCAGGTATTTCACAGATGCGGGCTGCCAGTTCTTCGAAAGCCACGCCGGGCCACACGGGTTCCACGCCGGTCATCAGCGCCAAGCCCGCCGCGCGCAGGTTGCGTATGGTTTCAAAGCGCTGGTCAGGAGCAATATCAGTGATTTCGCCTTCCTGCAAACGGCGTGCGTGATAAGCGGCCTGGGCTCCGGCGTCCTTCAGCTGCTGCGCCTGCGCAAGCGACACATCCCCGCAGTTCACCAGCAGCGGCATATCGGGGCTGACGGCTTCGCGCACGGCGGAAACAGCTTCCAACAGCTGCTCAAAGGGCAGCGCCGCCGTGGCCATCAACGAAATAAGGTGCACGCATTCTTGGTCGAACAAGCGCGCGAAATGCAGCACGTCTTCCAAGGGCACGGGGCCGGATGCCTGGGCGGCCGCAATCTGCTCTTCGGTGGGATACACCATGCGGCAGAAGTCGCCGTTGCAGTCCATGTAGGGCATGGTGGTGGCCGCTTTCACGCCCGCCGCGTTCACGGCGGCAAACGAACAGAAGCGGCAGTTTTCCGGGCAGGGCCCCTTATCAAGGCCAATCTGTGCATGGACGAGCCCCATGCCTTCGCAGGCTTGCTTCGTCATCTGCCGCGCCACGGCGCACGCATAGGCGGCCTCGGCGGATTCGGGCGAAAATTCCAGCAGGAACAGGATGTCTTCGAACGTGGGCGCGGTGCCGGCCTGAGCGGCGTCCACAAGGGTGACTACGCGGTGGTTAAGCATGGCTGCCTTTCTGCTGTGGGAAGCAGGCGCGGGACGCTACAGCGCCTCTTCTGAAACCAGCGTCAGCAGGCATTCCACTTGGTCGCCCGTGGCCAAGTCGGCGTTGCCAGTAGGCACCACAATCAGGCAGTTGGACCGCTGCAGCGAACCGTACAACCCCGAAGACTGGTTGCCCATCAAGACAGCTTCCCAGCTGCCATCTTCCCGCTGGCTTACCACGCCGCGCTGCAAAATCATGCGTGTGTCGCCCTTCTTCTTGATATCGCAGGTCAGCGTGGCCTTAATGCGAGGCCTGTCCAGCTTGGTGTAGCCCTGCATGCAGCGAATGCCCAAGCGCACATACATTTCGCAGCCCACCGCCGAAGCGCCCGGATTGCCGCTTAACACGAACACCGGCTTGCCGTCCACGGTGCCGAACGGCTGGGACTTGCCCGGTTTTAGGTTCACGCGCACGAAATGAATTTCTCCCAGCTTTTCCAACGTAATGCCCGTTAAGTCGAAGTCGCCCGCACAGGCGCCGCCGGTGGTCACCAGCGCGTCGCATTCGGCAAGGGCGGTTTCCATGGCCGCCTGGATGGCTTCGGCGTCGTCAGGCACGCGCGCGTACAGCCGCGGGATGCCGCCCGCAGCCTGGATGTAAGCCGCAACCGAATAGCGGTTGGAATCGCGAATCATGCCGGGACCAGGCACTTCGGCGGCGTCAACCAGTTCGCTTCCTATGCCCACAAAGCCCACCACCGGGCGCGCGTACACCGGCACTTCCAGGTTGCCCGTGGAAGCCAAAAGGCCCGCACCGGCTGGGTTGATGACCGTACCTGCCGGCAACACCACTTCTCCCGCCTTGGCTTCTTCGCCCGCCTTGCGAATATTGCGGCCCAGCTTGATGGGGGCCGTGAAGCTGATGGTGTCCCCCACCAGGCCTTCGCCGGTGAAGGTGACGGCTTCTATCTTTTCCACGGCGTTAGCGCCCGCAGGCACCGGGGCGCCCGTCATAATGCGCACACATTGGCCCGGCTGCAGCGTAGGCTCATAGCAGCTGCCCGCGCCTATGTAGCCCACGCATTCCAGCTGCACCGAATCTTCCGTGCTGGCGGCTTCCAGGTCGGCCGCCACCACGGCAAAGCCGTCCATGGCGCTGTCGTCGAAGGGGGCCACGTCTATGTCGCTGGTCACGTCGGCCGCCAGCACCCTGCCGATGGCCTGAACCAGCGGCACGGTTTCCACACGACCCGGCTTCACCTTTTCCGCAACAATAGCGCGCGCTTCTTCCAGCGAGATAACCGTAGAGATGTCCATAGATGCTCCTAACCTTGCAGGGATGTTGCGCCTATTTTATAGGATTATTCTTCATGTTGAAGCATAGAGCCTTGCTGCAGGCGCCCGCGCCCGCCCACCAAGCGGTCTAGCGCAGCCAATATGCCGGGCAAAAACAGCACTATCAGCACGATGGTGCAAAAAGCGCCAAGCGAAATGGTGGTGCAAATTTGGCCGATAGTGGGATTGGAGAACATCCTGCCTACCACCGCGCACACCGCCACCAAAATAACGCCGCTGGTCAGCACCGTGTTTATGGAGTTCGCATAAGCCCCCACCAGCGATTCTTTCACCGGCTGCGTCAGGCGCTGTTCGCGGTAGTTGTTGCAGAACAAAATGCCGTAATCCACCGTGGCGCCCATCAGGATGCATTGCACCACCACCAACGCCAGGTAATAGATGCTGTAGCCCTGCAGGCCGGTGCACGTGATGGTGGCATACACGCCGCATTCCACGATGGCCACCAAAATCAGCGGAATGAGCAGGTTGCGGAAGGTGAGCAGCACCACCAAAAAGATGGCGATGGCGCTCAGCATGGTAATCAGCGTCATTTGGCCGCCGAAGGTCTGCATCATCTCAAAGGCCATGGCCGATGTGCCAATAAGGTGCCGGTCCCCGCCCATGTTGTTATTGCACCAGTCCGTGAAATCGTTTAGGAACTGGGTGCACACATCCGAACCCGCCGGCGCGTTCACCACTATGGACATGAGCGAATAATTGGGCCCCACCAGCAGCTTCTTGCCGTCGTTCACTTCTTGTTGCATGGTGGCAATGTCGGCGCGTTGGCTGCTGTCCAAAAAGCTTGCAAAGCGCGGGTCGATCGCCACGGCGCCCATCTTGTCCACGAAGTCTAAAAGCGTCATGGTCCAAGCAGGGTTGCTGCTGGTTTTGCTGCCGTAGAACAGATACAGCAGGTTCATTTGGTCAAGGCTGAAGCTGCTAGCGCTCTCTGTTGCGGAAGACACGCTGGAAAGCAAATCCGCCATACCTTCGGCGCTGTATGATTCGCCCGCCACCACCGCATTCACCAGCGTATTGCCCGCCCGCAGGCTGTCGGCATCTTCGGCGGTGAAGGCATCGGCGTAATCGGCGTTGGTAAGCACGCTGCCTACCAGGTAGTTCAAAAACTGCTGAACCGAAAGCGTCCAGGAACTGGTGTTGCCGTAGCGGCTGGTGCGCAGCAAGAACAGGGTGTAGGCATCGGAATAGTCCATTCCCAGGAAGTCCGCTAAGCCGGCATAGGTGAACCAGGTGCCGTCCAACGAAGCGTTTATGATGCTTAACGCCTGGGAAAGCTGGGCCAGCTCGCCTTCGCTTATCTGGCCTTGCAGGCCGCTAGCGCCGCTGCACAGATAACTAAGCAGTTCCTGGATGGAAAGCGTCCAAGCGCTGGTGTCGCCGTTGATCAGGTGGTTGTAGCCGTACAGATAAGTTACAGCCTGCACGTCCATCTGGGCGAATTCCGCCATTTCGGCAGCAGTCAGCGGCTGGGTCATGCCTGTCATCTGGGCGTATTGCACCAACTGCTGCAGCTGTTCGGGAGTAACGCCGGTCATATAAGCGGCAAACTGCGGGTTTTGCGCCACCTGGGGGCTGGAAAGGAAGGCAACGAGCTGCTCTACCGTCATGGTGTCGGCCGCCGTGGCGCCGGCCTGCTGGTAATACATCAGATACACCATCTGCATCTGGGATTCATCCATGCCCAAAAACGCTGCGCTGTCCGCAGCTGTGCGCTGGCGCGTCATGGCCCACTCTTCGGTGTAGATGCGCATCTGTTCCAGTTGGTCGCGCATGGAGTCATCCATCATGCTGCCGTAGGTGGGATCATCGGCCATTTCCAACGCGAAATCCACGAAGGTGGGCAGCGTCATACCTTCCGGGGTCCAGGCCCAGGTGTCTATGCCGTACAGCAGCAGCATGTCTTTCACATCCTGCACGGCTAGCCCCAAAAAGTCCGCCAAGCTGGCCGCATTTCGTTGCATGGTTAAGTCTTCGGGGCGCTTGAACTTGTCTAGCTGGTTCACGTTGCTGCGATCTTGTTCGCTTATGGTATCCGCGAAGGTTTCGTTGGACAGTACGTCGTCTTGCAAGAAGGTTATGAACTGCGGCACCGTCATGCTCACGCTGTTCGGGTCGCCGTAGGTGTCGTAATACAGCATGCGCACGGTTTCGGCGTTGAAGGCCGACGTGTCATAGCTGCTGCCTGCTAAATCCTGCACTTCGCTGACCAGTTGGTCGGCGGTATACGGCTTGCCTAGCGTGGTGCTGAAAGCGCTGATGCTCTTTACGCGGGAATCGTTCGCAAAGGCATCTTGGACGCGCGCCACGTCCGCTTCGTCGGCGTTGTCATACAGCATGACCACCGTGTTGGTTTCAGGGAAGGCATCCGAAATTTCGTCTTCGTTGGCCAACGTGTAAGAAACCGACGTGTGGCTTTGCGCCAAGTAAAAGCCCACCAAGCAGGCCAAAAAGACCACCATAATGGGGTAACGGGCGGCGAATGCAATGCGCCCGGCAGTGCGCATGCGCAGGTGCGGCACCGGCTTGGCAGTTTTTTGCACCAGCTTGTCGAACACCAAGATGACGCCAGGCAGCATAAGCACCACGCACAGCAGCGAAAACGCAATGCCTTTCGCCAGCACTATGCCTATGTCTGCACCCAGCTTGAAGTCCATGAACACCAACGCCAGCAGGCCCACTATGGTGGTAAGCGCGCTGGAAGCAATGCTGGGAAGCGCGGCCGCCAGCGCCCGCTTCATGGCATCTGCGTGGGATTCGCCTTCCCCTGCAGCTGCCAGTTCCTGCCGGTAGCGGTTCATCAGAATGACGGAATAGTCAATGGAGAGCACCAGCTGCAGCAGCGCGCCTATGGTGAAGGTCATGTCGGATATTTCGCCCTGGACCAGGTTGGTGCCCATATTCATAAGTACTGCGCAGCCCACGGTTGCCAAGAACAGCACCGGTTCAATCCACGACCCGCACATAATGAACAGCACCACAAAGATGAGCAGCAGCGCGGCGGCAATGATGTACCACTGAATGGTGGTGCCCACGTTGTCGCCGTTTTTGTACACCATGCCGTAGTAGTCGAAGTCGGTTGCTATGGCCTGCTCAATGGCCTTTTCTTCGGCGGTGCGATAGCCTGCGGTGGTATACACCTCAAACAGGGTTTTGTCGCCGTTGTGGTAATCGGGGCTGTTGGCTTCCCAAGCCACATGATCAACGTTAGGAATGGCTTCAAGCGCCTTGCATGTGGCTTCCTCTTCGCTGGCAGGCATGCCCGTGAACATCACGCGCACGTATTGGGCGGGCTGGTCTTCCGTGAATTCGGAATCCATCAGGTCTACGCCCTGCTTCATGGAAGAGCTGTCGGGCAGGTACTTCGTCATGTCCGAATTGATGCCCACAAACGGGAACATGATGCCGCACGCAACGGTAAGCACCAACATGGCAACAACCAGCGGTATGCGCTTATCGACTACGAAGGATGCGAATGTGCTTCTCATGGTGCGGTTGGCGTGCTTTCCGAAACAGGACTTGTGCTAGGCATACTGTAGCGTTTTGCGGGCGCTTTTCCCGCCTGGCTTCGCCGAACGCAACAACAACACCATATTGAGGGCATGCGTGCGCGAGGATCTGCTACGAAAGCAGGCCCAGCTTACACACGCAGCTCCAGGTGTTGCCGGTGTCCACTGCGTGTTTGCAACCCACACAGCTTGGCTGTTCGCAGGTTTCTACGCTGGTGGAACCTGGGGTTTGGGGCTGGGACGCGCCTTCCATAGCGGCAATGACCATGCTGGCCAGTTGCGCCATGCCAGCCGGAGTGGGATGCGTGCCGTCGTAGGCTTCGTAGTCCTGCCGGAAAGCACGTGCGTCTGCCAGCGTGCAGCCCGTTGCTGAGGCCGCCTGCGCAATAGCGCGGTTGTATTCGTCCAGGTGGATGCCGCGCAGCCGGTACGCGAACGTGTTGGCGGCGTGCCCTTCCACGCGGCCGGGCACAAGCGTGATGCACCACACCTGGGCTTGGGAGTGCGCTTCGCGAATACGGGAAAGCATGCGCTGGTAGGCAGCCTGGAAGTGCTTGATGGCTTCGGGCGCCGGTTGCGCCGCCACGCCCCGCTGGTCAGGCGGCACGGCAGAAACGCTGGGAGTGGCCGACCCGCCGCCTTTCGCCTGGTTGGCGGCGCCGCCCCATCCGTAGTCATTGATGCCCGCAAACACCAGCACGTCGGTGGGCTTTTGGCCTGCAGGCGCTAACGCGGCAATGCGTTCGGGCGCGCACGCCGCCGGGAAGCCTGCCCCTTCCACCATAGACCCCGAATAGGAAGCGTTGGCCACCAGCGTGCCCCCGAAGTGCGCAATCACCCGGTGCCACCAGGTTTGTTCCACCCGCAACACGCCGGTGGTTTCGCACTGCGGGCTTTGATAATACACGGCCCACCCTTCGGGGTTATACCCCTCAAACGTGCTAATGGAATCCCCCACTATGGAAAACGCCCGTGCCATACCGCCCCTTTCATTTCACACCCCGCCCGGAAGACCCCGAAGTGATCCCAAGGCGCATCGCGGATGCTAGTCCTTTTCGGCTAAGGCCTCTTCCAGCACGTCTAGTTGGGCGGCAAGCTTATTTTGCTTACGGAATTGCAGGAACAGCCACACCAGCAGGATTACCCAGATGGCGGCGTAGGCGGCAATAATGTAGGGAGCCGAAGGGATTATGGTGCTGTAGATTTCTGCCAAGACTGCGTTCATGCGAATTACCTTTCGTCAGCGGGCAGCGCCCGCGGGGTTCCAATCAGGGGCGCCCTATTCGTCCAGAGCTTCTTTCAGGGCTTGCGTGCGCTCTGCCAAGCGTTGCCCGCGGAAGCGGAAGCGGTACAGGCCGAAAGCCAGCAGTAAGAAGCCCACGGCGCACACGGCCACCGTCAGCCCCATGTCAAGCGTCATGCCGCTTTCGCGCATGACCACCGGGTGCAGGCTGGAAGGAATGATGCGCGTGACCATGAACGTGATGGGCACGTCCAGAAAGCTGATCAGCCCGAACACGGCGGCGAACACACCGCGGCGTTCCGGGTCGTCTATGGCGGTGCGCAAAATGAAATAAGCAATCACCAAAATGGTCAGGATCAGATACGTAGTCAGACGCGGCTCCCACGTCCACCACACGCCCCATTCGAAGCGCGTCCACATCTCGCCGGTGATCATGGTGGCAATCACGAACAGCAGCGCCACTTCCATGCACACCTTCGCGCACATGTCGAAGCGCTGTTCGCGCGTGGTCAGATAGCGTATGCAGTAGTAGGCCATGAACACCATGACCACCATGGAAGTGATGGCCACCGGCATGTGGAAGTAGAAAATCTTTTGGGACAGCAACAGCTTGGAGGTCACCATAGAGCCGCCAATCAGTTCCGCGCCGTTCACCGCGGCCCCGTTCACGGGTACAGCGTAGAAGAACGCCATCAGGAAGCCCACCGTGGTGAGCACCAAGGCGCCTATGATGGCCGCCGGCGCCAAGCGGTCGGGCCATTGGCCTATTTCGGGCAGCTTCGGCTGTTTGGTTTTTGCCACGTTTCGTCCTTTCTGCGCGTGGGCTTACGCGCTTATCACGAAATCATACAACGCCCAGCTGGCCAGCAGCATGACCACGTCGTAGCCGGCAGACAACGCCACGCTGGGGAAGAAGGCGTCCATAAAGTCCACAGAACCCACCAGCACGGCCGTGGTGGCCGTCACGCATGCATACAGCAGCGGGAAAATAAGCGGGATGAACAGCACCGCTAACAGGATGTCTTTGCCGCGCGTGGCCGCCGTGATGGTGGAAAGCAGCGTGCCCACGCCTGCCATGCCAATGGTGCCCAACAGCAGCGGCACCGCCACATAGGGCATGCTGGCCGGCAAGCCCGTGTTGGCAAGGAAGAAAAACCAGAACACCGGCAGAGCAATCACTTCCACCACCAGCATGAACAAGAAGTTGGAAGTAGCCTTCGCCAAGAAGATGGCGCCGCGGTCCATGGGCACCAGCAAAATGCCATCTAACGCTGCCGCTTCGCGTTCGTAGGAAAAGGACCGGTTCAGGCCCAGCAGCGACGTGAGCACGAACAACGCCCACAAAAGACCGCCGCTCATCTGCAGCACGTCCAGCGAACTGGACGTTTGCCCCAGCGCCGCGCCGTAGATGATAAGCACCAACAGCGCATACACGCCCATCGACGTAATCATATCCTTCGTGTGAAATTCCCGGCGCAGGTCCTTCGCCAGCAGAATTTTGTACTGCCGCCACGCGGACGGTTTGGAAGCCATGCTCACCTAAGCCACCCCCGCCCCTACCGTTTGGCGGTACACTTCGGCGAATGCGGCTTCGTCCATGGCGTCTTTGGGCTGGAAGGAAACCACCTTGCCCTTGGCCATCACCAAGGCGTGCGTGCACAGCTGCAGGCCTTTTTGCAGGTCATGGCTGACCATCACGAAGGTACGGCCTTCGCGTTGGCTGGCAAGCAGCTGGTCGAACACGTCTACCGCGTGCGGGTCCAAGCCGGAATAGGGCTCATCCAAGAACACCACTTCCGGGTCATGTATGAGAGCGCGCGCAATGGACAAGCGCTGCGTCATGCCGCGCGAAAACGTGCGCGCCACGTCCAGCCGGCGGTGCTTCAGCCCCACGGCGTCTAGCAGGTCCAAGCAGCGTTGTTCCGGGTTGGGCACGCCGTACAGCTGGGCGAACACCATCAGGTTCTCCAGGGCCGAAAGGTCGGGGTACAGCATGGGGTCGTGCGAGATGAGGCCTATGTGGGCCCGCACGTCGTCAGGCTGTTCGCGCACGTCGAAGCCCGCAACCTGCACGCTGCCTTCCGTGGCGTGCATGGCCGTGGAAAGAATGCGCAGCAAGGTTGTTTTGCCCGCGCCGTTCGGGCCGAAGATGGAAAGGAATGCGCCGGTTGGCACTTCCAGGCTTACGGCATCTACGGCCTTGCGGTCCCCGAAGCGCTTCGTAAGCTTGCTGGTTGTGATGGCGGCGTTGGTCATGCGACTATTCCTGTGCGCTTTCCGGGGCCGCCGCGGGCTGGGACTCCTCCGGGACCGCCGCGGGCTCGGCTGCCGCTGCAGGCTCGGGCTCAGTCGCCGCTGCAGGCTCGGGCTCAGTCGCCGCCGAGGCCGCAGGTTCGTCCGCAACCGCCGCAACCGCAGCCCCCGCAACCGCGGGCTTCACCTTCGCGCCTTCCCGCCGGCGTCCGAAGCTGGAAATCACCATGCCCGCAACCAGCAGGAAGAAACCCACCCACACAAAGCTGACCAGGCGGTTTATGCGCACGTCAAGCGAAAGCGCCGTGCCGTCGGAATTCGCGCCCTGATACACCACGAACAAGTCTTCCAGCTGGAAGCCCAGCACCGCCGCGTTCAGCTTCTGCTGCTGGGTGGTGGGTACCAGCTCCACCGAAGGCGTCACTTCGCCTATCAGCGCGCCGTCCTTGTACACCTGGAACCGGGCAGTGTAAACGTAGTCGCCGTTTTCGACCACCGTGGCGTCAGTATCCATCAGGTGCAGGGCATACGCATCAATTTCGAAGTCGGTTTCCGCGGAAGACTGCGTTTCGTCAACCGGCAGGTACCCCGTTTTCTCCGTCACATACATGGACGACCCTATAAGGCCCACCAAAATGACGGCCATGCCCACGTGGGCCACGCTGCCGCCGATGGCACTTATGCGCTTACCCTTTATACGCAGGTTTTTCACCAGCATGACCAACGCGTTGAAGAAAAGCAGGCTGGCCACGGCAAAACCCACCACCGTCAGGCCTTTGAAGAACCATTCGGGGCCTTGGTCAAGCAGTTCGGACGCGGCGCTGCCCTTCCCCGCAATAATGGCATCGTAGGCCGGCGAAAGCGTGGTGAAGAAATACACCATCAGCACCACGAACAGCACCAGCGCGCACACGCCTGGCACGCGCGCCTTCTTCAGGAATTTCCGCGGACCGGTTTTGCTCCATCCCAGCAGCGGGCACAGCGCCATCACCAGCAAATACAGAATGCCCAGCGGGCGGGCAATGAAATCGTAGGATCCCGTGGTAAGCGCTTGGCCACCCAGCGGCAGAAAGCTAGGCAGGGCCGAACTGATGGTCATGTACGCCAGCAACACCGCCATAAGCACCATGAACAGGCTGTTGATGAAATACATGCCTGCGCGGGAAAACATGCTGTCGAACACATCCACCTGCGCCGCCAGCTGCTTGCGGCGCACAACCACGCCCACAATGCCCACCAGCACCGAAACCACAATCAGCGCGCCGAACAGCGCCAAGGAAACCGGGTCGCCCTCAAAAGCGTGCACCGACTGCACCAGGCCCGATCGGCTGATGAACGTGCCCACAATCACAAATGCGAAGGCCAAGCACGCGCACAGCACGGCCCATCCGCGGAAGGCGCCGCGTTGGCGATACACCGTGAAGCAGTGCACCAGCGCCACGGTAACCAGCCACGAAAGCAGGCTGGCGTTTTCCACCGGGTCCCAGCCCCAGTAACCGCCCCAGCCCAACACCGTGTAGGCCCACAGCGCGCCCAGGCCAATGCCCACGGTAAGGAACAGCCAGCTGATCAGCGTAATGCGCGTGCTGCGCTGCACCCACGTCTTCGAGACATCACCGGTGATAAGCGCCGAAACGGCATACGCAAAGGGTATGGTAAGGCCCGCGTAGCCCACAAACAGCGTGGGCGGGTGTATGGCCATGGCCCAGTGTTCCAGCAGCGTGTTCATGCCCAGCAGGGAAGCCGCGGCGGTAAGCGCGCCGTCGCTGTCGTAATAGGCGCTATCCGTCACGGTGAAGGGCATGTTGCTTTCGCTGAACAGCAGCATACCCACAAAGCAGGCCAGCACGGCTTGGGAAACCGCCACAGCAATGTTGTCAATCTGTTCCAGCTGGTCCAACCGCCGCAGCGAAACCACCGCGTTGAACAGGGCAATCAGCCACGCCCAGAACAAAAGCGAACCAGAACGGCCCGCCCACAGGCCCGAAAGCTTGTACAGCCAAGCCAGCGGTCCTGCGGCCGAAGAATGCTCGTCAAGCACGTATTGGATGGAGAAATCTTCCACTATGAAGCAATACGCAAGCACGCCGCAGCACACCAGCAGGGCCACAAACGTGACCACCACGGCAATGCGGCCGCCCCACAACAGCGTGTTGCCCATTTCGGATTCGTGACCGCTGCGCTGCGCGCGGTTTTCCATAAGCTGGCCCGCCACCAGGCACACCAGGCTAATGGCTATGGCGGCAAACGCAATCAGCAGCCCCATCAGGCCAATCATGCTCATAAGTTATCCCTCCAGGGCAACGTCGGTGGCAAGGAACAGCCCGCTTGCGTCAAGCGCGCCTGTAACCACAACCCGTGCGCCCTCGTCAACCGCCGAAAACAGCGCGCCGCCGAAGTTCACGGGCAATTCCGCGCCGTCCGCGTCTGCCAGCACGAAGCGCACCTGCTGCGTGGCATCGCCTAGCGTGCCGCTTTTCACAGTGCCGGCCACCTTGGCGGTCTTGCCCACCATGCTTTCGCCGTAGCCTAACAGCTGCGAAACACCCAAGGCATCCGTGGCGTTTTCATACTTGGACGGGCACTTCGTCACCAATTCTGTGGCCACCAGCGTGCCGCTTGCGTCCATGCGCCCGGTGCAGATGGCTTCTATGCCGTTGCCGAACGTGGCCGAAACGCCCTTGTCGTAGCTGACGTGCAGCGTGGCGCTGGCATCTTGCATATCGGCAATGTCAAACGTAAGCACGCCGTTGCTGTCAACGGAATACGAATTGTCCACCACCGCGCCGCTCACCTGGATTTTCTTGTCGGCCATAGCACCTGCGGAAGCGTCTTTCACCGTGGTGACCGTAGCCGAAGAGCTGCCGCCTACCACGGCCAAAAGCACGATGACCACAATCAGGATGACGCCGGCAACCACTATCATGCGTTTCTTGGTTTTGCTGTTCACGCGTATGTCCCTACTTCTTCGAAATGCATAATGGGCAGAAAATAACAATCAGTCGGAAGTCTACCAACCCTTGGGTTAAATGCAAGCGCAAGCGGTCCACGCTTCGAAGTAGATTTCTCCACTCCGCCGCTGCGCGGCTCCGGTCGAAATGACACTTGCCGCCTGCAAGCACGACGCGGGGGACCTATGTCCCCCGCGCCATGTTTCCTAAGCTATGCGAGTGCTTTAGAAAACCTTGCTCATCAGGTCCGCGCTTTCCTGGTAGGAAATCCAACCGGCCGGCAGCGTGGCTTCGTCATGGCACGCGGTGCACATGTTCACCGAAGCGCGGTGGCCCTTGTGGCATTCCGTGCAGGACGGCTGGATGCCTTCGTGGTGCGTGCTATGCGGATTGAAATCCAAACTCCACGTGGTCTTTTCCAGCTTGTCACGGTCGACCATGCCGTCTTCGCCCACCAAGTACGCATGGCAGTTGGCGTTAGCGCAGAACGCGTCTTCAACAGTGCCTTCCCAATGGGTAAGGTCCGCGGTGGTCTTTTCAGTTAGCGGGTCGTAGTAGTTGCCCGAAACCCAGGTGATGCCTTCGCTGATCTGCTGCGCTATCACGGGGTGATGGCAGTCCATGCAGGCTATGGTGGTCCACACCTGCGTTTGGGTGGTGCGATGCAACGTAGACATCATGGCGTTGGTGTTGCTCACCTGATTGCCGTACTTATCCACGCCGGCAGTGTTTTGTTCCTGCTGGTAGCCTTCCAAATACGGGTCCTGGAAGTGGCAAATGGCCGCGCAGAACTCCGGCGTCTCATGCCATTTCCAAAAGCCAACACCGGCCACGGCAACAACCACCACGATCACAGCAACCACAATGCCTAGCTTTTTCTTGGTCTTAGGCTTCTTGGTGGATTTTTCCGCCGGAGCGGCGTTTTCCGCCTGTTCAGTTTTGGGAAGCTCTTGTTCGCTCATGGTTTCACCTCCAATACCTGTGTGCGCTTAAGCTTTGGAGGATACGCCCAAAATGCCATCGGCTTCGTCAAGCAGCTGGTTGCCCTTGTCCAGGCACAGGTTGTACAGGCTGGGGTTGTGGGCGCCTTCGCTGTTTTCAGCAGCAGCCAAGTTCCAGTAGTAAGCCGAAGAACGTTGCAGCGTCTGCAGCTTTGCCTTCTGGTCGTCGGTGATGGAATTGGCGTTGATGGCATTTTCGAAATTCTTGACGAACTGTTCGCAGCGCTTGCCCAATACCGTGGTACGACCGTCGATGTCGGCCTGCCAGGCGGCCACTTCAGCCTTGATGTCCTTGTGGCACGTGCTGCAGTTTTCCTTGATCAGCGTTTCGTTTTGGGTGGGATTGGTCAGCGTGTGATTGCTGTAGGCATTGCCGTTGGAATCAACAGCGGTGCCCATGTGGCAATCGGCGCAGGTGTAACCCAGCTGGGCCATATGGCTGCCTTCGCCGGCATAGATGAACTCGAATTCGGCGTGACGCACGGAAATCATCTTGGCGCCGGTGGACTCATAGGTCCAGTCGGCATAGTTGTTGGCGTCGTACCAAGCCAAAGCCTTGTCCGGCATCATGGAATCCACGCCGCCGCTGTAAGGGCTGGTGGGTTCGCCGTTTACCGGGCTCATGGAGTAGTCGCAGTGGCATTGGCCGCACACCTGGGACTGCATAGGAACCTTCGAAGAGTCAGAACCCATGGCGCGCACCCAGTCAGGACGCAGCACGTTTAGCTGCGTGGGATTGTCGTTCACATGGCAGTTGGCGCAGCTGATGTTTTCGGTGTAGTCGCCTTCGGAGAAGGGACGCTGGTACTGCGCTTCGCCATACTTCGCTTCATCCATGTAGTACTGCGGGGTCTTGCAGGCATAGCAGGACATCTTGGTCTTTTCGCTAATGCGGCCGTTGTGTTCAACGGTGTACAGCGAATAGTTGTGGCCGCCCGGTTCGGTGTAGTACTTGGCATAACCATAGCCCTTGCCCATAGTTAGGATTTCCGGGTTGGTATCCAAGTAGCTGACCTTTTCCTTGCTTGCGCTGAAGTCACCATTCAGCAGGTCAAGGCCTATTGTGGTCATATCGGGCGCTTTGGCTGTTTCCGCTTCGTAGTCATACGGCACGTTCTTGACGTTTTGCAGGTACGAATTGTACTGGTTGGGGTAGATGTCCTTCCAAGATTCTGCCGTGATGATGCCGAAGCTGTCGGCTTCAGGAACCGACTCTGGGGATTCCACCGTAATCTTGGGGAGCCCCGGGTTGGCCTTAGGCGCGCATGCATACATGCAGCCGGCTGCAACCACTACTGCAGTAACAAGCGCACCCGCCGCAATAAGTTTCCTTTTGCGGCTCATTTTAGTGCTCATAGTACCCCCTTTCCTTTGTTGTTGTGGCACAACAAACACACATACCTGAAAGATACCTGAAAAACGAACACATGCAAATTCCCTAGTAAGTATTGTTTTGAAATTTAGGGGAAAGCCCGATAGCCCCTTTGCCCTGATGCGGCGCACATGCGTTTTCCTTCTTTATGCCCTATACTGCGCACATTGGCGTTTCGCCTTTCTCTATCATCTAAGCAACGCTGCTAAAGGACGTATAACAGGGGCGCATAAGTGAATGATGTAGGCTTGCAACATACAAACACTTCCGAAAGCTTTGCCTATCAAGGCGTGGTTGACGCCCTGAAAGACCAGTTCGGCTTCGACTTCGTGGCCGTGGGGTTGGTGCCCTTCGAAGGGGCGCCACTGCGCTGGGAATATACCGCCGGCGCCACCAATTTCTGCTACCGCCGCATTATGCTGGCGCCCGGGCACGGCATTGGCGGCATCGTTATCAAGTCCGGCAAGCCTATGGTGTGCGGCAACATTGAAACCGAAATTGACCCGCGGGAATATTCTTCCTATCCCATCGTGTTCGCGGAAGATCTGCACAGCTTCCTTACGGTGCCCCTGCTGCGGGAAGGCCGCGTGGCCGGCGCGCTGCTGTGTGCGTTTCGTACGGCCAATGCTGCTGTGGTCGGCCTTGTGCAGGAAGTGGTTGCCGCCACGCAGGGACGTGTGGGGCCCTTGGATATATACGCTGCAGAAATTCTAGGCCTGGAAGCGCTGCTGGCTGAAAACCAAAGCGCCAGGACCGACTTGTTCGTGGGCACGTCCCACATCGGCAAGATTGTGACCGCGCAGGAAGAGGAACGGCGGCGCATTTCTCGCGAACTGCACGATGGCGTGGCGCAGGAGCTTTTGGCCCTTTCGTTCAACCTGAAGCAGATTGAGGCCACGCTTCCCGCCGATGTTTCGCCGGGGCTGTTCGAAGAACCGCCGGCCCGCTTGGATCTGATCATGGACCAGGTGCGCCACCTTTCGGTGGAGCTGCGGCCTTCCACCTTGGATCACTTCGGCCTGCTGCCGGCGCTGCGCACCCAGGCCGCCATGCTGCAAAACACTTATGGCACCACCATAAGCATCGAAGCGCCCGAAGAAATCAGCCGCTTCGACCACGCTTTTGAAACGCAAATCTATCGCATCTGCCAAGAAGCGCTGCTGAACGCCTGCAAGTATTCGGGGGTGGAGCGCATTTCGTTGCGCGTGACCCACAAAAACGGCTGGATAGAGGCACTGGTGGAAGACACCGGATGCGGCTTTAGCACCGAAGCGCCGGTTGTCCGCGGCACGGGGTGCGGCATCGACGGCATGATGGAGCGCGCGCAGCTGATAGGCGGCACGTTGGACATACAATCAAACGACAACGGCACCAGCGTGCGCTTGATTGCGCCCATGGGCAAACCACTTGAACAAGTTCAAACGCCGAAGGCAAAGGTGGATTAGATGATTCGAGTAGTGCTGGCAGACGACCATGAAGTGATTCGCGCAGGCTTCAAGCTTATTTTGGAGCAAGACCCCAACATTGCCGTGGTGGGCGAAGCCGCCGAAGGCAAGCAGGCCTATGCCATGGTTTCCAAAGAACACCCCGACCTGCTGCTGTTGGACATTTCCATGCCGCCCGGGCAAAGCGGGCTTATTGCCTGCCAGGAAATCAGCCAGGACTTCCCCAAGGTGCGCATTATCATCCTTTCCATGTACGCCGAGCCCGAATACCTGTATTACACGCTGAAAGGCGGAGCTAAGGGATACTTGGTGAAAACGGTTTCAGCTGAAACGTTTTTGGAGGCCGTGCATGCGGTGGCAGAAGGCGGCGTTTTCGTGGCGCCCGACCTGCTGGAAACCCTGAGCGGTCTTTCCGGGGACGACCTGCGCGACCTGGAAAAGCTTTCCCCGCGCGAACTGGAAGTGCTGCAGCTTTTGGCACGCGGGTTCACCAACCGCGAAATTGCGGAGCAAGCATACCTGAGTGTGAAAACGGCAGAGGCGCACCGTGCGAAGATTTATAGCAAGCTGGGATTCAAAACCCGTGCCGATTTGGTGGCATTCGCCCTGCGCCATAAGTTGCTAGACGCATAACGCAACAACGACGGGCTTCCGAGTGGGGCGCAAAGACGCGAACTCCCTTCCCTATTTTTTGTGGATTAGTCACCCAAAAAGAACTATGGACACTTGGCGCAGCAGGAAAAGCTTTTTTGTCTGCTTTGCGGCAGGATGAGCTTTGCTTACGCGTTTGAACTGGAGTTATGCGGTCTATATTGCACAGTCTAGCACGGGAAGAACGGTATGATTTTTGTATTATTCCGCCCTGAAAGCAGAAATCATCCTGTTTGGGGGATGTGCAAACACTTGAAACATGGGACCATGTGTCCCGACGGCATTCATGGCGTTCTCCAAATTCCAGCCATAGAAGCCGACTTTTCCTTACCGACGCTCTCTTGGCCTTCCTTCCCCTAGGTAATCCCTTCTCAAGAGAGCGTCCTCTTTTTTTCCCTTTTGCCGGAAAATCACACGAATTTGGAATTCGTGTTACTTTTGGAGCGCTCCTACCGTATACTTGCAGTGTGACGAATTGCTAATTCGTGTGAAGTTTCGCAAGAGGAGCCGCCGTGCACATCCCTGAAAACTACCTAAGCCCCACCACCTGCGGTGTGTTGGGCGTTGCCATGGTGCCCATTTGGGCCGTGGCCATAAAAAAAGTGAAGGAAACCGTGCCGAAGGAAAAGATGCCCCTGTTGGGCGTGGCGGCGGCGTTTAGCTTTTTGGCCATGATGTTCAACATTCCCCTGCCGGGCGGCACCACGGGGCACGCCGTGTGCGGCACCCTGATTGCCATACTGTTCGGCCCCTGGGCGGCGGTCATAGCGGTTTCCATTGCACTTATTTTGCAGGCGGTGTTTTTCGGCGACGGCGGCATTTTGGCTCTAGGCGCCAACTGTTTCAACATGGCCTTCGTGTTGCCGTTGGTGGGATATGGCATCTACCGGTTTATTGCCGGCCGCATGCAGGGCCTGCGCGGCGAACTGATTGCTGCGGGCGCAGGGAGTTATGTGGCCCTGAACTGTGCCGCCCTGTGCGCTGCCGTGGAATTCGGCATCCAGCCGCTGCTGTTCACCGACGCTTCGGGCGCGGCGCTGTACTGCCCGTACCCGCTGGCAGTTTCCGTGCCCGCCATGATGGTGGGGCACCTTACCATTTGGGGTGCGGCGGAAGTGGTGTTCACCTGCGGCATCTTGGCGTTCATTCGCAAGGTGGCCCCGGGGTTCGCGCTGCATGATGGCCCGCAGCCAGCCCGCGGTGGTCGCGCGCTGGCTCCGGTGGCCATTTTGGTGGCGGTGCTGATTGCGCTTACCCCCTTAGGCTTGCTGGCCGAAGGTGACGCGTGGGGCGAATGGGGCTTGGAAGACCTGGCGGCGCTTGCGGGCTATACCCCCGCCGGCATGGCCGATGGGTGGGAATGGAGCGCGTTCATGCCAGATTATTCCATAGGCGCCCTGCCCGACGCGATAGGCTACATTTTGTGCGCAGTTATTGGCGTGGCGCTGCTGGTAATCATATTCCGCTTGATTGCGGCCGCCATGAAGCCTAGCGTGGACTTCGACGCCGCATAAAGGAGCCGCGTGGAAGAAAACACTTCATCACCCAACTCGCTGCCGACGTGGATAGCTCAGCCGCCGACTTATGACCCTCCCACCGACCGGGACGGGTTCATAACGCAGAGCATGCTTTCCGTTGCCGGCGTGCTTTCGCAGTTCCGGCTAGACGACGGCACTGCGGCGCGCTTTTCGCCTTCCGCGCCGGTGAAGCTGGTGGTGGGACTGGCAATCATCTTGCTGAATTCGCTGAGCACCAACTTCGTGTTCACGCTGGTGCTGCTGGCGGGCGTGTTGGTGCGCGTGGCGCTGCTGCCCGCGTGCATGCTCAGGCGCGTGTGCGGCGTGACGGGCGCAGCGGCTGCGCTGGCATTTGTGATTATGCTGCCGGCCATTCTGCTGGGGCAGACGCATTCCGCTGTGCTGATTGCGGGGAAGACGCTGGTTTCGGTGGGGACGTGCATGACCATTGCGCTTTCCACGCCCTACCACGAACTGACGGCTGGCCTGCGGGCCTTCCACGTACCCAGCCTGTTCATCTTCGTGCTTGACCTGGCTCTGAAAAACATTGTGCGCCTGGGCAACGTGGCGCTGGAAGTGCTGTGCGCGCTGCGGCTGCGCAGCGTGGGCCGCAACACCGAAAAGACCGCCAGCATGGGCGGCGTCAGCGGCGTGGTGCTGCTGAAAACGAAGGCCAGCGCCGAAGAAACGGCCGATGCCATGGCCTGCCGCGGGTTTAGCGGCGACTACCGCAAGCCCGCCGCGCACACCTGGCGGGCAGTTGATGCTGCCTGGGCCGCGGCGTTGGTGCTGATTGTTGTCCTGTTCGTGATCTGCGAAAGCGTGGTATAGCTGTGGAACATCATCCTCACCTGCGGGAACATCATACGGCGACCGAACCTGCACCGCTGTTGGAGTTTTGCGACTTCTGCTTCGCCTACGAGGACCGCCCGGTACTGCGCCACATAGACCTGCACATCCACGCAGGTGATTCGGTTGTGCTGATGGGTGACAACGGGTCGGGCAAGTCCACCCTACTAAAGGCCATCAACGGGTTGGTATTCCCCCAACGCGGCACGTTCACCTTCGACGGCGCGGCCGTCACCGAAGCCACCATGAAAGACGCCGCCTTCGCCAAGCGCCTGCACCAGCAGATAGGCTTCATCTTCCAGGACAGCGACGCGCAGCTGTTCTGCGCCAGCGTGGAAGACGAGATTGCCTTCGGCCCGCGCCAGATGGGCCTGCCCGAAAGCGAAGTGGCCCAGCGCGTGAACGACGTGTGCGCCCTGCTAGACCTTGCGCCCCTGCGCGCCCGCGCGCCCTACAACCTTTCCGGCGGCGAAAAGAAGAAAGTGGCCATAGCGTGCATTTTAAGCATGAGTCCTTCGGTGTACTGCTTCGACGAGCCGCTGAACGGCCTGGACAAGCGCACGCGCGAATGGCTGTTAGGCTTTCTGCACCAGCTGAAAGACGCCGGGAAGACGCTGATTGTTGCCACGCACGACCAATCGCTGGCCGACGAAGTGGCCGATTACTTCGTGTTCATGGGCTGCGAGCACGGCTATACCGACAAGCCGCATATCCACATCAACTAAGGTTCGCCCGCTGCGGCCGCCCGCGCTTCGCGGTAGGATATGCAAGTTGGAGCAAGCATGCCGCGCGAAGGAGGACCGCATGGAGCTGGAATACAAGTGGGAGTTTGCTGACGGAGCCGGCCCCGCCGGCGGGGCCGCCGGCAGCCTGTTCGACCATCCCGCTGTTGCGCCCCTGATTGGCGAACATGCGCCTTACACGTTGGCCATGCGAGCCACGTACTACGACACCCCCAGCGGCGTTATTCGCAACCTGCACGGCGGCTTGCGCCTGCGACAGGAAAACGACGCCAGCGTATGCTGTTTGAAGCTT
>JAUNIP010000085.1 GCA_030523425.1 Coriobacteriia bacterium | reverse complement strand
ATGGCTCCCCGGGTAGGATTCGAACCTACAACCCTCCGGTTAACAGCCGGATGCTCTGCCGTTGAGCTACCGAGGAATAGGGGCGCCTATTGAACGCGCAAGCAAACATTATAGCCGTTCCCCCGTTTCGCGCAAGGGGGAAATTGCATAAACCTGCGCACGCAAGTGAGGGCACATCGTGCCACTAACCCGCGGAACTGTCCGTCACTTCGCTGGTCAGCATGTTGGCTACGGTGGTAGTGCCGGCTATTTCTATGTTGTTCAGGAAGATGACGTTTTGGATTTCGTGTTCCTTCACGAAATCGACAATGTTTTGCCCCGTATAGCGGAAATCGATAACCCACGTGTTTTGGTAGTTGTTCACCAGCCAGGGCACAAAGCACGTGCCGAAGGAATCCTTCACCACCAGCACGCTGGAATCGTCGTTGAACGCGGGGTTGTAGATGTGCGTTTCGGCCTGGTCACCCGCTATGAAGGTGTTATACAGGGAATTTTCCGCCCAGCCGCTCACGTCGTTGATCACATGGGACTCCACGGGATTGCCGGCTTCGTCCCAATAGATCATGTCGTTGGTGCCGTTGGGGTAATACGCCTTCACGTAATCGGGATTTTCAGCCATGGCGGGAAGATCCAGTTCGGTGTAGTAGGACCCCAGGAAGGGTTCGAACGTAACCGTTTCAAGCGTGGACTTGTCCACTGGATCAATTTCAGCACGCTGGCAGTACAGCACGTAGGCAATGTAAGAGCCATCCGCCGTCCAGTGGTGGTCGGAACGGAAGTACAGGTATTCGTCCTTCGCGCTGGCGCGCAGGGCATCAAGCACCCTTACCGTGCGCACGTTGGGATCATACAGGCTGTAGAAGTAGTCGATGGCCTGCGATTGATCGGTTCCGCCCAAGTCGTTAAGGGTCTGTTCGTCCAGCATGACCGCGGAATTGTTGGGCACGATGATGGAGTACACGTTGGCAATGCCATCCAGGCGCTGCGCGGCTATGCTGATGGCCGTGGCGTATTGCTCAACCGATTCCTGGCTGAAATAATACACGCTGTAGGCCGCGCCGTTTTCCACGTACAGGCGGCCCATCACGTTGGCCTGGATGTCGTCGGCCATGGCCTGTTCGGTGGGCACTTCCACCTGCTTGCGCTCTTCGATGTTCAGGTTGGTCGCCTGTTCGGCCGGGGGCAGCTCGTCAGCCGTTTGGTCAGAGCCCACCAGCTGCTGCTGGGGCTGGATGCCGAACAGCCCGGTAAGGCTTCTGCTCCATCCCACCAGCACTTCGCGCAAGGGGTACGTGTCCGCATACCACAGGGAAAGCTGCGCAAAGTATTCGCCGTTCAGCACGGTTTCGATGCTGAAGGCCGGGAATTGCGTGAGTTCGCGGTTTTCCAGCTGCGACGTGGTGGGACGCAGGAAGAACAGCAAGCCCACCACCAGGCCCACAGCCATGATGCCAGCGAATATGCGAATGGACAGCCACTGCGCGAATTCGGGCGCACCGGAAAGCAGTTCCTTGGGTTCCATGCCCTTGCGCTGGGTTGCGGCGGGCGCAGGCTGGGGTTGCTGGGCGCGGCGCGTACGGGACGTGGGGCGTGCCTGGGGGCGTGCGGCGGCCCCGCGGTTGGCTTGCTGCCGCTGGGCGGAAGGACGCGCTGCAGACGGACGCTGCGAGCGGGCCGTCTGGCGCTGCGTGCGCGGGCGCTCGGGGGAGCTGGAGCGCTGGCGGTCGGCCCCAAAGCGGGGCTCTCCTCCGCGCGGCTGTGCGGCGGCCGGGCTGGCACCGGTTGGGCGCTGTGCGGCAGCCGGGGCGCCACGATCAACGTAATCCGCGGCATCCACCGTCAGCTGTTCGCGCTTGGCTGCCGTGCGGCCGTCATACACTTCGCGTCCCAGGCGCTGGGGCATGCTGGCTTGCTGCTGTGCTCGCTGGGCCGCCTTCTGGCGCGGCGTCAGGTAAGCGGGCGCTTCAGGCTGGCCCGGGGAAGCAGGCTGCGCCCCGGCACTGCCAGCAGCAGACCGCGCACTTTGATGCGCGGGCGCGTGAGGGTCGTAAGCATTGCGTTGCTCGCGGTAGTCGTCATACGGTGCCAAAAGGGTTTCGCCTCCTTCCTAGAACCTGAAGTAAATAAACGGATTGTAGCTGGCGCCCGCCAGGCTAATAACGGAAAGTACCAGCAGCACCAAGGGCAGCGCCGCTTCCACAAAGCCCACAACAGTCGAAAGCGTGCCGCCCTGCTTCGCAAAGCCTGCCGCCCATTCGTGGATGCGCGCGCCCAAATTCGTGCAGGCAATGCAGCAAAACACCAGCAGGAACAGGTTCTGCAGAAACACGGTGCTTACTTCCAGGCTGGTGAAAGCGTTGCCGCTAAGGCCCAACACACCCAGCAGCACCGTGCCCATTTCGCCAGCGTTTTCGAAGTGGAACAAAATCCACCCGAAGTAGACCACCACCAGGGCATACAGATGGCCCACCACACCGGGCAGGCTTTCCAGAATGGGCTTCAGCACAAACTTTTCCAGTAGCAGGAACACCAAGAAGTACGCACCCCACAAAATGTAGTTCCAGCTTGCGCCGTGCCAAAAGCCGGTCAGCAGCCACACCACCGCCATGTTACGCACGTACTTCGCGGTGGAACAGCGGCTGCCGCCAAGCGGGATGTACACGTAGTCGCGGAAGAAGCTGGACAGCGAAATGTGCCAGCGCCGCCAAAAATCCTGGATGGAGCGGGCCATGTAAGGGTAGTTGAAGTTTTCCAGATACCGGAAGCCCACCATGCGCCCCATGCCTATGGCCATGTCGGAGTACGCGCTGAAGTCCAAGTAAATCTCCAGCATATAGAACAACATGCCCAGCCAATAGCCCGTGGTGGTTTGAGTGCCGATGGCAGCCGTGCCTATGGGCAAAAGCGTGTCGGCCGCCGAAGCGCAGCTGTTGGCCAGCACCGACTTCTTCGCCAAGCCAATGCAAAAGCGCCGCATGCCGCAGTACACGTCTTCCTGGGTGATGGTGCGGTGATCAATTTGGTCGGCCACGGTTTCGTAGCGAATGATGGGGCCGGCAATGCACTGGTGGAACAGGCTGGAATACAGCAGCAGCTTCCAAAACCGCGGCTGGGCTTCCACGCGCCCGGCGTACACGTCGGCCACATACGATATTAGCTGGAACGTATAGAAGCTGATGCCGATGGGCAGCACCACGTCGGGGATGACTTCCGGAATGCCGGTGATGGCCTGCAAGTTGCCCAAGAAGAACCCGGTGTACTTGAAGTACGCAAGCAATCCCAACAGCACCACGCATTCGGCCACCATAAGAGCCTTGCGCTGCCCCCCTTCCAGAGCGCTTTGCATGCGCAAGGCAAGAAACCAACTAACGAAGGATTCCCCCACCAGCAACAGCACATACCCCGCGCCGCCCCACGCATAAAACACCAGCGAAAAGCCTAGCAAAACGGGGTTTCGGTATTGTTCAGGAACCAGAAAATAGACCGCAAGATTAGCAGCCAAGAACACAAACAAAAATATCAAACTCGAAAAGACCAACGAGCGTCCTAGAAACAAGGAAACAGTGCGTTGATGCAATTATAACTAGATTCCCCGTCAAGAACATAAGGATTTAGCCAGCTGTGCACGAACAGACAAATACGCGGGCCGCCGATCCCCGTGCGCGGGGCGTAAAAATAATGGCTGTGAACGAATGGATACCTGCTGGAAAAGTAAAAAACCAATTATGAACGAATCAGCCCAAAGCGTTGCCCCTTCAAACGTCTCCACAGGGCGTTTGTTCGTTCATAGTCGGCATTTTTGCGCCCTGCGCGTCGCGCCACAGATGGCAATTCGTTCACGACCAGCTTTTTGCTTTTCCGCCCCCGCCCCATTCGTTCACAGCCGTCATTTTTGCGGCCGGCGCTCTGGCTGAGAGACCTGGGTGACTCATGCACCTGTCCCCTTTTGACTCGTGCGCCCCCGCAATGTGCCCCAACCGCCGCAAGACTTCCCGCGGGGGATGGCGGATGCCTTTCGGGCGTCTCTGATAGCAAACAATGCTGCG
>JAUNIP010000026.1 GCA_030523425.1 Coriobacteriia bacterium | reverse complement strand
TCGGGCCCCCGCGCGGCACCGCAAGCGCCCGAGTGAACCCCTCAGGCTGGAGGCGATTTGCGTTTCCCCAGGTCACAAGGGTGGCGTCGAATCCAGGTCCCCCGGCGCACGCGCCCGCCTAGCCCCGATGCGGCCCGTGCGTTCCAACTTTCGCGCTTTCCTGCCACTTTCCCCGAAAACCGTTCCAACTTTCGGCGTTTCCTGCCAGGCGGGGCCGCGGCCGGCCCACGCCCCAAGCCCGCCACAGCGCGCGTCGCCAAAGGCGAGGGTCCATGCCCCAAGCCGCCTGCCCTTCTTTTCCTTGCCTAATAGCCCCAGCGCAGTGCTCACATCGCGCCTCGTGCGCGCGACCCAGCGGCCCGCGAAAACCCCGCGTCGCCGAAGGCGAGGCTCCATGCCCCAAGCCGCCTGCCCTTCTTTTCTTTGCCCTAATACCCCCAGCGCAGCGCTCACATCGCGCCTCGTGCGCACGACCCAGCGGCCGGCAAACCCCCGCGCCGCGAACGCGGGGGTCCAAGCCCCAAAGCAGCACGCCTTCTTTTCCTTGCCCTAATAGCCCCAGCGCAGCGCCCCCATCGCGCCTCGTGCGCGCGACCCTGCGGCCCGCCACAACGCGCGTCGCCGAAGGCGAGGGTCCAAGCCCCAAGCCGCCTGTCCTCCTTTTCCTTGCCCTAAACCCCCAGCGCAGCGCCCCCATCGCGGCTCGTGCGCGCGAACCCGCGGCCGGTCCACGCCCCGGAGTAGATTCCTCCACTCCGGAGCGCCAAAAGGCGCGCCTCTGGTCGGAATGACATCGTGCGCAAGTCTCATGCGCCCGCCCGCCAGGCGCGGCCCCTCGCGTTTCCGCGTCCGCTTTCCTGCAACCTTGGAATTGTTGCCATATTTTGCTTGCCAAAGGCGGGTTGTTCGCGGTATGCTTGCCAAGTTAACGCCGCTACAGGCGGCAATCCCTACTTTCAGTACTCAATTCCCGAAAACGCACGTTGTTTTTGCGAATGTAGGAGCAAGTAATTAAGCGTCAGCACACAATCCCACAGGTATCTATGCGCACAATGCGCTGATAGTTCGTACCCTAATGAAGGAGGGCGCGTGAAATTCTTTTTGGACACTGCCGACTTGGCGGAAATCGAAGAAGCAGCAAGCTGGGGCGCGTTGGCCGGCGTCACCACCAACCCTTCGCTGTACGCGAAAATCGGCGGCAAGCTGGCCGACTTCAACAACCACATGAAGCGCATCTGTGAAATCGTGGGCCCGGATTGCCCGGTGTCGGCTGAATCGGTGGCCATCACGCGTGACGAAATTGTCCGCGACGGCCTGCAGCTGGCCGAAATAGCCCCCAACATAGTGGTGAAGATCCCCACCATGGTGGAAGGCTTGGCCGCCACCCGCGCGCTGGCTGACCAAGGCGTGCGTGTGAACATGACGCTGTGCTTCAGCGTGCCCCAGGCGCTGTTGGCCGCCCGTGCCGGCGCGCGCTACATCAGCCCCTTCATCGGCCGCTTCGACGACATTTCCCAAGACGGCCTGGCGGAAGTGGAAAATATTGTGGCCGCCATTGGAAATTACGATTTCACCGCCAACACCGTCAACGGTGAACAGGTGGAAATCATAGCTGCCTCCATCCGCAGCGCCAACCATGTTACGCAGTGCGCGCTGATGGGCGCTCACATTGCCACCGTGCCTTTCGGCGTGCTGAAAAAGATGGTGCAGCATCCCCTAACCGACAAAGGCCTGGATTCCTTCATGAAGGACTGGGAGAAAGTGCAGAACGCATGAGTGACGCAGAACAGATGACGGCAGCGGCAGACGCTGCGCCCGATCAGAAGAAAACCATCCGTAAACGTACCACCAAGAAGGCGGCCGAAGCTGCCGCGCCTGCTGCGGCTGCCGAAGTGGCCGCAGCGGAGCCGGCGAAGAAGACCACGCGGCGTCGCGCGAAGAAGGACGCGGGAGCGCCCGCTGCGGAAGCGTCGGCTGCCCCGGCCGCGGAAGCCCCCGCGCCTGCCGAAGCCGCGGCCGAACCTGCCCGGCCCGCGCGCGAAAAGCGCAAGAGCCGCACCATGACCACCGGCAAGGAAAAGAAGTCCTCCGAAGCCGCGGACGCCCCCGCTTCTGCCCCCGAAGCCAAGCCTGCTGAAGGCGCTGCCAACAACGGCAAGCAAAACACCGGCGGCGGCAACAACGGCGGCAACGGCGGCAATGGCAAGCAGAACAAGAACAAGCAGAATCGCAACGACCGCCATCGCAACCGCCGCAATCAGCAGCGCGAAGTGGCCCCCAGCGTTTCCAAGGAAGAACTGGAGGCTTTGAAGGTGGCCGACCTGCGCGCCAAAGCGGCCGAGCTTAACTTGGACGTCACAGGCCTGAAGAAGGCCGAACTGGTGGAGGCCGTGTTCGAAGGCGCCGCCCGCGCGGAAGGCTTCATAGACGTGGAAGGCGTGTTGGACATCCTTTCGGATGGCTACGGCTTCCTGCGCACCGCCGGGTATCTGCCGGGCGAAGGCGACGTGTACGTGGGCCTTTCGCTCATTCGCCGCAATGGCCTGCGCAAGGGCGACTACATTACCGGCAAGACCCGCCCCGCCCGCGACAACGAAAAGTATGCGGCCATTCAAAAGATAGAAACCGTGAACGGCCTGCCGCCGGAGCAGCTGGGCACCCGTGTGAAGTTCGGCGACTTAACCCCGGTGTATCCGGACGAGCGCCTGTGGATGGAACACGGCAAGAACACCATCACCGCCCGTGTGATTGACCTGGCTGCCCCCATCGGCAAGGGCCAACGCGGCCTTATCGTTTCGCCGCCGAAGGCCGGCAAGACCACCATCTTGAAGGACATCGCGGCTGCCATCAGCGCAAACAACCCCGAAGTGCACCTGATGTGCCTGCTGGTGGACGAACGCCCCGAAGAAGTGACGGACATGGAGCGCTCCATCAAAGGCGAAGTCATCTCTTCCACGTTCGACATGCCGTGTGAAAACCACATTGCCGTGGCCGAATTGGTCATCGAGCGCGCGAAACGCCTGGTGGAACACGGCAAAGACGTGGTCATCCTGCTGGACAGCCTGACGCGTTTGGCCCGCGCCTACAACCTGGCGCAGCCCGCTTCCGGTCGCATCCTTTCCGGCGGCGTGGACTCCACGGCGCTGTACCCGCCCAAGCGCTTCTTGGGCGCCGCGCGCAACATAGAACACGGCGGCAGCCTGACCATCTTGGCTTCGGCGCTCATTGACACCGGTTCGAAGATGGACGAAGTGATCTTCGAGGAATTCAAGGGCACGGGCAACATGGAGCTGAAGCTGGACCGCAACCTGGCGGACCGCCGCATCTTCCCGGCCATAGACCCGGTGACCAGCGGCACCCGCAAGGAAGACTTGCTGCTAGACCCGCAGGAAGCCCCGCTCATTTGGGCCGTGCGCCGCATCCTTTCCAACCTGAACAACACCGAACGCGCCATGGACATGCTGATCAAGTCGCTGAAGCAAACGAATACCAACCAGGAATTCCTTATTCGCACGGCGAAGAAGGCCCAGCAGCCCGCCAAGGGCGAAGGCCCCTTGGAGCTGTAGCAGAAAGGCAGGAAAGCCATGGACCAGCAGAACAACCAGTCGTCGTACAGCTACAACCCTGCTGCGGCCGGCGCGTATGCGGCTCAGCCCCAACCCGCGGCCCAGCCCGCGGCGGCGGCCCAGCCGCAACCCACGGCCCAGCCCGCGTACGCCGTGCCCCAGCCTGCGTATGCCGCCCCGGCCCCGGCCCCCGCGCCGCAGAAGAAAAGCCGCAGGTGGCTGATCCCCGTCATCGTGTTGGTGGTGTTGATCTTGATCACGGCGCTGGCCGTGGGAAGCTGCACCAAGGCGGTGCTTTCGCTGGGATCCGGTTCCAACGCGGTGGTGACCACCGGGCCCACCGTGGCGGTGGTGGCGCTGGACGCCGAAATTGCCTACGACGGCAGCGTGTGCAGCCCCGAAGGCTTCAAAGACGTGCTTGACCAGGCCGAAGAAGACGACAACATAAAGGCGCTGGTGCTGCGCGTGAATTCCGGCGGCGGCACGGCAACGGCCGGCGAAGAAATGACCACTTACCTGCAGCAATTCTCCAAACCGGTGGTGGTGTCTTCCGCTTCCATCAACGCTTCGGCGGCCTATATGATTTCTTCCCAGGCCGACTACATCTACACCGCCCGCAGCACGGCCATCGGTGCTATCGGCACGGCCATGCAGGTCATTAGCTACGGCAGGCTGATGGAGCTGTTGGGCATTGACGTGCAAAACATTGTGTCGTCCGAAAGCAAGGATTCTTCGTACGGCACGCGCACGCTGACCGAAGAAGAGCAGGCGTACTACCAGGCCCAGGTGGACCAGATTAACGACATGTTCATCAAGTTCGTGGCCGAAGGGCGCCACATGGGCGTTGACCAGGTGGAACAGTTGGCCACGGGCCTGTCGTTCACCGGCACCGACGCGGTTGCCAATGGCATTGCCGACGAAATTGGCACGCTGGAAGACGCCTGCAATAAGGCAGCCGACTTGGCCGGCATAAGCACCTACGATATGGTGTTTTTGGGCCTGACCGACACCACGCTGACCGACATGCTGGGCCTTGGCGGGGCAAACACCAACAACGCAAGCGGTGCCGCCGCCCTTTCCACAGGTAACACCGCTGCAACCATGAAGGAGTAAGCGTCACATGCCCTTCCTGAACAAATCTGCGTGGCCCAAGCGGGCCGTGGTCACCGCCGGCATGCCCTATGGCAACAAGCCGCTGCACTTCGGGCACGTAGGCGGCGTGTTCGTGCCGGCCGACTGCTTCGCACGCTTCCTGCGCGACCGCATAGGCGCCGAAAACGTGCGCTTCATCTGCGGCACCGACTGCTTCGGCAGCCCCATCAACGAAGGCTACCGCAAGCTGGTGGAAGCCGGCGAATTCGAAGGCAGCATCCGCGACTACGTGGGGCGCAACCACGACGCGCAAAAAGCCACGTTAGACGCCTATGACATAAGCCTTTCGGTGTACGAAGGCAGCGGCTTGGGCCACTGCGGCGAAGTGCACCAGCAGCTTTCCGAGCAGTTCATCCAGGCGCTGTATGACCAAGGCTGGCTGCATCGCGAATCCACGCTGCAGTTCTACGATGCGCAGGCGGACACCATCTTGAACGGCCGTCAGGTGCAGGGTTTTTGCCCTGTTCAGGGCTGCAAGTCCGAAAAGGCCTACGCCGATGAATGCGATTTGGGGCACCAGTTCAACCCCGAAGACCTGCTGCGCCCCGTGTCCACGCTGACGGGCACGGTGCCGGAAATGCGCCCCGTGGAAAATTGGTACTTCGACCTGCCCGCCTTCACGGAATACCTGCGCACCTACGTGGACGAAGTGGAGGCCGACCCCACCGTGCGTGCGGTGGTTTCCTCCACGGCACGCGAATTCTTGGTGCCGCCCATCATCTTCGTGAAGAACGACCTGGAAGACGCCTACCGCGCGGTTGCCGCGCAGATGCCCGCGCATGAATTTTTGCCCGCGGAAAAGGGCAAGCAAAGCTTTGGCCTGCAGTTTTCCAACCTGGCGGACCGCGACGCCGCGCGCCACGTGCTAGGCGATGCCGGCATTCGCTTCCGCACCGGCAAGGCGCTGGTGCCCTTCCGCATTACCGGCAACATAGAATGGGGCGTGGGCGCGCCTGTGATTGAGGGCGTGGAAGGCCTGACCGTGTGGTGCTGGCCCGAAAGCCTGTGGGCGCCCATCAGCTTCACGAAGGCCTGCAACGACATGCTGGGCCTGCCGGCGGAAAGCTGGAAGGACTTCTGGTGCGCCGAAGACGCGCAGGTGTATCAGTTCATAGGGCAGGACAACCTGTACTTTTACGGCGTGGCCCAACCGGCCATGTTCGAAGCCGTCCAGCTTGCGGCCCCGGGCGCGCCTGCACCTGGCAGCGCCGCGGCCGCAGCGTTCCCACTGCGCCAAACGAAGCTGGTGGCCAACCACCACATTTTGTTCGGGAAGACGAAGGCTTCGTCTTCGGGCGCGGTGAAGCCGCCCACGGCCGACGAGCTGCTGGACTTCTACACCGTTGACCAGCTGCGCGCGCACTGGTTGGCCTTGGGGCTTGACCAAAAATCGGTGGGCTTCAGCCCCAAGCCCTTCGACCCGGACCCCGCCAAGCGCGAAGACCCGCGCGTGGCCGACCCCGCGCTGAAGGAAGGCGCGCTTTTGACCAACGTGTTCAACCGCTTGGCCCGCAGCTGCTTCTACGAAGCGCAGAAGAACTTCGACGGCTGCATGCCGCTGGATGCGCCCACGCCCGCCGTGGTGGAAGCCGCGCACAAGGTGCTGGCCGCCTACGACGCCACCATGCAGAAGGTGGAGCTGCACAGCATCATCAGCCTGATGGACGAATACATCCGCGCGGCCAACAAGCGCTGGGCCGACGGCATTTCTGCTGCTGAAAAGGCGCAGGACGACGCCGCGCGCCGGCAGGTGCTGGTGGATGCCTTCTTCGAGCTGCGCGTGTGCACCCTGCTGATGCACCCCGTGGTGCCCGCCGGCTGCGAACGCATCCGCGAACACCTGCAGTTCGCCGCGCAAGCGTTCTACTGCTGGGACGCCGCTTTCGAAGGCATGGCCGAGCTGTGCACGCCCGATGAAGTGGCGGCCAGCGCGCATGCCATAGACCCGCTGCCCCCGCGCTACGACTTCTTCGAAAAACACCCCAGCCAATTGAAGTAGGAAAACGCCATGGCCACCTTCAAAGACTTTCGGCAGGTACTTGATTACGCGCGCAAGGACAAGACGTCTGGCAAGCGCATGCGCCACATGCTGAACATGTTCGGCAGGTCGGGACTGCTCACGCATCCTACGCCGGAAAAGGCCGTGGCGCTTTTGGAAGAGCTGGGGCCCACCTACATCAAGATTGGCCAGATTGCTTCCAACCGCGGCGACTTGCTGCCGCTGGAATACACCCAGGCGCTGAAGAAGCTGCGGTCAAACGCGCCCACGCTCAGCTTCGAAACCGTCACGGGCGTCATTGAGGAATCGTATGGCCACGCGTGGCAGGAAACCTTCGAAAGCATTGACCCCACGCCGCTGGGTTCGGCCAGCATAGCGCAGGAGCACAAGGCCACGCTGCGCGACGGCACGTTGGTGGCGGTGAAGGTGCGCCGCCCCGGCATCGAAAAGGAAATGGCCGACGACATCATGCTGATGCGCCACGTCATGGCTCTGCTGCTGTTCCACACCCACGCCGGCACCGACACCGACCTGATGCTGCAGTCGCTGGACGGCTTCATCAACGAACTGGACCGCACCACCCGCGATGAACTGGACTTTTCCGTTGAAATGAACAACTTGGCGAAGTTCTACAACTTAACGAAAGACCAAGAGGGCATCACGTCGCCGAAGGTGTTTCCGGCGTTTTCCAACAAGCGCGTGCTGGTGATGGAATTCATCCAGGGCGCTTCGCTGGAAGAAGTGGAAAACGTGGCTGTGTGCGCCCGTCAGAGTGCGGAACTGGAAGCGCTTAGCGCCGGCACCAGCGCGCCGCAAAGCGAAGACGCCGTGCAGCGCCAGTATGGCATAAGCGCCGATGAGCTGGGCAATCGCATAGCGCAAAGCTACGTGACGCAGATCATAGACAACGGCTTCTTCCACGCCGACCCACACCCCGGCAACATGGTGCTGCGCGATGGGCAAGTGGTGTGGATTGACTTGGGCATGGTGGGTTCCATGAGCATGGCGGAACGCGGGGTGTTGGCCCAGGTGTTCAAAGCCATAGCCACGCACGACGCATTCGCCTGCAAGGAAGCGCTGCTGGGCCTGACCACCGCCACCAAGGCCGTCGACCAGGGCGCACTGCTGACACAGCTGGATGCGCTGCTGCGCCAGTACGCCCATGCGGACATGGGGTCGCTGGATGTGGGCAGTGCGTTTTCCCAGATGATGGAGATGATGCAGTCCAACGGCTTGCGCATCAACCCTTCCGTGACCATGCTAGGCCGCGGCCTGCTGACGCTGGAAGGCGTGATTGCCGCGTTAAGCCCCAGTGTCAACATCATGAGCATAGTGACCACGCACGTGGAAGAGCAGATGGTTTCGCTGAACACCGCCGCTGAAAAGGCCAAAGAGCTTGCCATGAACGCCGCGCTGGCCGCCGAGGCCTCAACGCGCATCCCGCTGCAGGCCACCCACGTGCTGGGCATGGCCGAGCGCAACCAACTGCGCTTCGGCATGGATGTCACCTTCAACAACGAATTCCGCGGCCTGGTGTATTCCACCGTGGGCCTGATATGTTTGACGCTGTTGGCCGCCTTCCTGTTTTTGGGCAGCTGCTTTTTGTGCACCACCGAAATGGACCCGCAAGTGCTCAACGTGCCCTTCCTGGGCTTCTTGGGTTACCTGGGCAGCGCCATCCTGAGCTTCTACGTGATAATCCGCATAGTCCGCCTGCGCCACCAGCAGGTAAACCGGCAAAATTTCAAGTAGCGCGCCCTGCAAAAAACACAAGGTGTTCGCTTTTGCGGGCGGGCGAGGGCTGGTATCATGGCGGGGAAACATTACGCGCATACACACCACAATCACACCATCGCGCGCGTCGGGGCCCTGCGTTTCAGGCCTGCGCTTGCGCGCCTAAGCTGTTTGCATTTGCGGAAAGTTGGCACATCATGGCGTTTGTACATTTGCATAATCACACGGAATATTCCCTGCTAGACGGCTTAACGCACATCGACGAAATGGTGCAGCGGGCGGCGGATTTGGGCATGCCGGCGGTGGCCATCACCGACCACGGCGTCATGTCGGGCGTGCCGGAGCTAGACGCCGCGTGCGCCAAGATCACGGGGCCGGAAGGCAACAAGGTGAAGCCCATCTTCGGCTGCGAAGTGTATTTCACCACCGACGAAACCCTGCGCACGGACATGAAGCCGCGCCTGTACCACCTGCTGCTGCTGGCCAAAACCAACGAAGGCTATCACAACCTGCTGAAGCTGGTCAGCGAAAGCCACGTGGACAACTTCTATTACAAGCCGCGCACCACCTTCAGCATGCTGCAGAAGTACGGCAAGGGGCTCATTGGCAGCAGCGCGTGCATCGCGGGCGTTATCCCTAAGCTGTTAGACAGCCGCCAATTCGAAGACGCCGTGGAATGGGCGCGCAAGTTTGCCAGCTGCTTTGCCCCTGGGGACTTCTACATTGAACTGCAAGACCAAGGCATCATGACCGACGGCGGCATGACGCAGCACCAGATGAACGTGGAGCTGACCAAGGTTGCCCAGGCCGCGGGCCTGAAAACAATAGCCACCAACGACTTCCATTACCTGCTGCGGGAAGACGCGCCCGCGCAGGATTTGCTGCTGTGCGTGGGCACGGGCAGCACCATCAACGAACCCAATCGCATGAAGTTCGCCAACGACCAGTTCTACATGAAGACCGAGCAGGAAATGCGCGAAGCCCTGAAGGACTTCCAGGAAGCCTGCGACAACACGGTGGAAGTGGCCGAAAAGTGCAACGTGGTGCTGGAACGGGATTCCATTTTGCCGCGTTTCCCCTTGCCAGAAGGCGAAACCGAAGAAAGCTGGTTCCGCCACAAGTGCGAAGAGGGCCTGCGCAAGCGCTACGGCGAACCGGTGCCCGAACGCGAATGGAAGCAGTACGAATACGAGGCCAGCGTCATCATCCAGCAGGGCTTCCCGGCGTACTTCCTTATTGTGCAGGAATACATCGAATGGGCGCGCAGCCAAGGCATAGGCGTGGGGCCGGGGCGCGGGTCGGCGGCCGGCAGCATAGTGGCCTACGCCATGGGCATCACCGACTTGGACCCGCTGCCGAATGGCCTGATGTTCGAGCGCTTCCTTTCGCCGGAACGCGTGGAAATGCCCGATATCGACGTGGACTTCGAAGACGAGCGCCGCGGTGAAGTGATTGAGCACATCAAGGACGTGTACGGCGAAGACCACGTGGCCGGCGTGATCACCTTCGGCAAGCTGCAGGCGAAAAACGCGGTGCGCGACGCCGCGCGCGTGCTGGACTACCCCTATTCCACGGGCGACCGCATTTGCAAGATGATTGGCGACGAGTTGGGCATCACCATAGCCAAGGCGCTGGAAACCAACCCTGACCTGGCCAAAGCCTACAAGGAAGAAGACGACGTGCGGCAGGTGATTGACGCCGCGAAGTCCATTGAAGGCCACGTGCGCGGCGAAGGCGTGCACGCGTGCGCCACCATCATCTGCCGCGACCCCATGAGCGACCACGTGCCCATGAAGCGCGACACCAAAGGCGGCGGCATCATTACGCAATACGACGGCCACTACACGCCTGACCTGGGCCTTCTGAAGATGGACTTCCTGGGCTTGCGCACGTTAGGCGTGCTTTCGCGGGCGTGTCGCAACATCAAGCAGACCACGGGCGTAGTCATAGTGCCCGAAGAAATTCCCATCGACGACGAAAAGGCCTTCAAGCTCATCCAATCGGGCAACATGGACGGCCTGTTCCAGGTGGAAAGTGCGCTCTACGTCAGCCTGTTCAGCCGCATCCCGCCGCACAACTTCGCCGACATTGTGGCTTCCATCGCGCTGAACCGCCCGGGCCCGCTGGAGTCCGGCATGGTGGACGACTACGTGAAGGTGGTAAAAGACCCGTCCAAGGTGCACTACTACGACGAACGCCTGAAGCCCATCTTGGAAGAAACGTACGGCACCATGGTCTACCAGGAACAGATCATGCAGATTTCCATGGCCATGAGCGGCTTTTCCGCCGGCAAGGCCGACAAGCTGCGCAAAGCCATGGGCAAGAAAAAGATAGACATCATGCGCCAGCTGCAGGCCGACTGGGACAAAGGCGCCGTGGAAAACGGCTATGACCTAAAGATTGCCCAGCAGATTTGGCAGGACGCAGAAAAATTCGCGAAGTACGCGTTCAACAAGTCGCATTCCGCGGCATACGCGCTGTTGGTCATGCGCACGGCGTACCTGAAGGCGCACTACCCGTACGAATACATGGCCGCCGTGCTGTCCAGTTACATGGGCAACACCGACCGCCTGATCAAGTACGTGGCCAGCTGCAACCACAACGGCGTGCCCGTGTTGCCGCCCGACATCAATTCTTCCAACGCGGAATTCACGCCAGTGCCGGAAGGCGTGCGCTTCGGGCTGGTGGGCGTGCGCGGCGTGGGGAAAAACGTGGCGGATGCCATCATTGCCGAACGCGAAGCGAACGGGCCCTATACCAGCCTGCACGACTTCGTGAACAGGCTGGATTCCAAGTGCTACAACCGCAAGACGCTGGAAGCCCTGATCAAGGGCGGGGCCTTTGACAGCACCGGTTACACCCGCAAGCAGCTTATGTATTTCGTGGACGAAACCACGCTGTTGGAAAGCGCGGCGAAGCGTCAGCGGGACAAAGACGCAGGTCAGATGGACATGTTCAGCATGTTCGCCGAAGTGGACGATTCCTTTAAGGAAGAAGTGCCGCCGCCGGATGGCGTGGAATGGGACAAGCGCACGCTGCTTACCTACGAAAAAGAAATCATGAAGATTTACGTTTCGGACCACCCGCTGCGGCCCTACGAGCGCACCATTTCGCGCATGACGAAGTTTTCCATGGCGGAACTGGCCGAACGCACCACTGAGATTCGCAGCGCCACGTTTGTGGGCATGATCAGCAGCGTGAACGTGCGCCCGACCAAGCGCGGCACGAAGATGGCCATGTTCAGCCTGGAAGACCGCACCGGGCACGTGGACGGCATCTGCTTTAAGTACGACGACTTCGCCGACTGCATCCAGGAAGACGCGGTGGTGAAGATCAAGGGCAAGTTCGAACACTCTGACCGCGGCAACCAGATTATGGCCTTCGAAGTGGAGCGCATAGAACTGACCGAAGCCGACAGCGGCCCTGCCGAACTGAGCCTGGCGGTGGACTACGACGCCATGGACCAGGCGAAAGCCCTGCGCTTGCAGCGTCTGCTGGCGCAATACCCCGGAAGCGACGCCGTGTTCCTGCGCGTGAAGCAGGCCGACGGCCGCGTGTACCAGGCGAAGCTGCCCCTGCAGGTTGACGCCCGCAACAACGTAATGAAAAGCGAACTGGCCAGCCTGTTCGGCCCCGGCGCCCTGACGGCATAATGGAAACCTACTCCGCAACGGTTGCCTACAAGGGCGTGGCGTTTTGCGGGTTTGCGCGGCAGCCGGGGCTGTGCACGGTGCAAGGCGAACTGGAACACGCGCTTGAGCTGCTGTTTCGCAGGCCGGTGGACACGGTGTGCGCGGGGCGGACGGATGCGGGCGTGCATGCCCGCGGGCAGGTGGTCAGCTTTGAAGTGGGCGAAGACGAACTGCGCGAGCGCAGCTTGGACAGCCTGTGCAAAAGCCTGAACGCGCTGACACACGACGACATTTCCGTGCTGGAGCTGGCGTTGCGGCCGGCGGGCTTTTCCGCGCGCTTCAGCGCAACCATGCGCGAATATCGCTACTTCATTTCCACACAGGGCACGCCGCCGCTGTTCATGCGTGATTTCTGCTGGCACGTGCCCCGCCCGCTGGACGCCGCAGCCATGCAGGAAGCGGCGAACCTGCTGGTAGGGGAGCACGACTTCAAAAGCTTCTGCCTGGCGGTAAGCGCCGAAGGCAAGCGCACGTTTCGCTACGTTGACCAGGTGATTGTTGAACCCGTGGAAGTGCTAGGCGAACAGTTGCTGTGCGTGCGCGTGGTGGGCAACGCGTTTTTGCATTCCATGGTGCGCACCATGGTGGGCACGCTGGTTGCCGTGGGGCGTGGCCTGCGCGATGCGGCTTGGGTGGGCGAAGTGTTGGCCGCCTGCGATCGCCAAGCCGCAGGAGAAACCGCCCCCGCCTATGGCCTGGTGTTCTGGGAGGTAACGTACTAATGGGATTCTTCGACAAGAAAGATGCGCCCGAACAGGCTGAAGAAGACCGCGAGCAGGTAATCACCCGCAACGCGCGCCAGGCAGCCACGTTCACCCGCGTGGCCGAAAGCCAAGACGGCCAGCTGTGCCTGTTCATGGACACCGAAGGCCACCTAACCGCTGTCCGCTCTTCCCGTTTGGTGTGAGGTGTGGTGCCATAGGTGCTCCCCATCGTAGCACCCTGTCCCCATCGTAGCACCCCATTTCACTCTGTTGTGTGCATTGTATAGATGCTGTAATTTCTAGTTAAAATTGCCTATAATGTAATAATACTCTGTATATCTACTAGCGAAAGGCATATCATGGCTACTTCTCCTAAGGAAATGCGTAATATTACGGTGCGGGTGGACGCTAGGCTGCATGAGCAGGCTTCCCAGCTGTTCGAAGAATTGGGTACCGACCTTTCGGGTGCCATCAGGATGTTTCTGGTGCAGGCCGTGCGCGAACGGGCCATTCCCTTCAAGTGCACCGCCAACCCCAGCACTGCCACGTATGCCTTGGTGACCCTGCCTACCGAAGAAAAGTAGCAGGCAGTCCCCTTGGGCGAACAGAGCAACGCAGAGCGAACTGGTAGCGCCAGCCGCAGGCCCACCCGCCGGCCCACGCCGCGCAAGCGCTCGGCGGCCGCCGGCAGGCCCCCAGCCGCAGGCAAGCCCGCCGCCGCCGGCCGCCCGGCCACCGGCGCAGCGCGTCCTAGCGCGGCCACAGCCCCCACGGGCATTCGCGCGCTGGTGCCGCATACGTGGCCGGGGCGTATTGTGGCGCTGCTGCTGTTGGCGCTTGTTGCGTACGCCCACGTGTGCGTGATTCACCTGGTGTTCACCAGTATCGCCGAACCCAACTACTACCAAAACCCCGTGCAGGAAGTGCATGCCGACCTGGTGGACGCCGCGGCCGATTCCATCAAGTTCGTGGCGCCCGACAACGTTGACGACGCGATTGACGCCGCGCGCGAACAGCTGACCGGCCGCACCAAGTGGGCCAACGATGCCATCCGCGCCGAACAGTACTGGGACTTGAACACAGACTACACGCGCCTGGTGGAAGCCATGATCCAAGTGGAATCCGGCGGCGACGAAGACGTGGACGCCTACGGCAACATCATGGAGATAGACCCCGGCTCGGGCGACCCGTACAACATGCTGCTCAACGGCGTGCCCGACGCTGGCGTGGCGGGCTGCACGCCCCAGGCGTCCATCTACGCAGGCGTGGGCATTCTGAAAAGCACCGTGGAATCCTACGCCAACCACATGGGCCGCGAAGCCGACCCCAACAGCGTGCCCGACGGCGGCATGCTTTCGCAAGGCTACAACTACGGCTACGATGGCTGGTTCACGTACTGCGCCGCGAACGGCATAACCGAATGGAGCCTGGACGCGTCCCTGAACTACCAGGCCACCATAGGCGGCGTAGGCACCGCCAACCACGGCCAAAAAGTAATGGACGCCGAACAAGCGCTGATGTAGCGCCGTCCGCCCCGAATCTTGCGTCTTGCTGGGAAAGTCTTGCCGATAGACGGTGTTTGGGCATCTAGCTGCCAGTTTTGTGGCACACTGGTTCTTTAACTGCTTGTTAGGCCATGGGAAAGGGAGTTGCTTGCGTCTGCGGGCGAAACATAGGGTAAGCGCGGGGTGGTCGCATGACGCCTAAGGGGCCTACTGTCGTCAGTTCTTCGCGCGTCATCGAAGTGACCGAGGAAGACTTAGACGCCGCAGCGCAAGCCAAGCCGCAGCAGCCGCCGCTAGACCCGGGCCGGTTTGTGGCCGCCGGGTGCGCGTATGATATAGATTCCACGGAGCCCCAGTCCGCCGAAGACGTCTCTCGCGCCGCGCGTATCCACGAAGCCGTAGACAATTACCAGGCCACAGGCATCGAACACCGCTTGGCCTATCGCTTCATCAAGCGCACGTTCGACATAGTGTTCAGCCTGCTTGTCATGGTGGCGTTTTGTTGGCTGTACGCCATCATCGCCATCGCCATCAAAGTGGACGACCCCGCCGGCCCCGTCATTTTCCGCCAGCAGCGCATCGGTAAGAACGGTAAGCCCTTCACCATGTTCAAATTCCGCAGCATGTGCGCCGACGCCGAAGAACGCTGGGCTTCCCTGCGCGAATTGAACGAAAAGTCCGGCCCCGTGTTCAAAATTGCCAACGATCCGCGCATTACCCGCGTGGGCCGCGTCATTCGCAAATGCAGCATCGACGAGCTGCCCCAGTTCGTAAACGTGCTGATGGGCCAAATGACCACCGTGGGCCCGCGCCCCGCCCTGCCGCGCGAAGTGGCCACCTACACCGACTACCAAAAGCAACGCCTGGTGGTGAAGCCGGGCCTGACGTGTTATTGGCAAACGCGCCTGAACCGTGACAGCATTTCGTTCGACGAATGGGTGGACTGGGATTTGCTCTACATCAAGCAATGCAACGTGTGGGTGGACTTCAAGCTGGTCGTTCAAACCATCGGCGTCATTCTGACCGCGCAAGGGGATTAACGCATGCGGCACGTGTTCATTGTGGGCAGCAAGGGCATCCCTGCGCGTTACGGCGGCTTCGAAACCTTCGTGGAGAAGCTGACCGAACACGCCGCCGCCGAAGACATTCAGTACCACGTGGCCTGCGCGGTGGACGAACAGCCCGCCACCTGGGAATTCACCCACAACGGTGCGCACTGCTTCAACGTGCTGCGCAAGCGCATAGGGCCGGCGCAAGCCATTTTCTACGATCTGGACGCGCTGAAGTGGTGCATCGCCTACATCAAACAGCACGCCATCCGGCAGCCGGTGGTGTATGTGTTGGCCTGCCGCATAGGGCCCTTCTTCGAAGCGTACGTGAAGCAGATCCACGCGCTGGGCGGCTGCGTGCTGGTGAACCCCGACGGGCACGAATGGTTGCGCGCGAAGTGGCCCGCGCCCGTGCGGCGGTACTGGAAGCTTTCGGAAGGCCGCATGGTGAAGCACGCTGACCTGCTGGTGTGCGACAGCCGCACCATCGAGGCGTACATCCAGCGCGAATACGCGAAGCACGCGCCGCAGACAGCCTATATTGCGTACGGGGCGGACCTGGAGCGCAGTTCGCTGGCCGACGACGACCCCGCTTGGCGGGAATGGCTGGCCGAAGCCGGCGTGGCGCCGGGGGAATATTACTTGGTGGTGGGCCGCTTCGTGCCGGAAAACAACTACGAAACCATGATCGGTGAATTCATGGCCAGCGCTTCGCAGAAGCACTTCGTGCTGGTCACAGGCGTGGAAGATGGCTTTTTGGAGCAGCTGCAGCAGCGCACGGGCTTTCAGGCGGACCCGCGCATCAAGTTCGTGGGCACCGTGTTTGACCAGCAGCTTCTGAAGAAGATTCGCGAAAACGCCTTCGCGTACTTGCATGGCCACGAAGTGGGCGGTACCAACCCCAGCCTGCTGGAAGCCTTGGCGGCCACCCGTCTGAACCTGCTGTTGGACGTAGGCTTCAACCGCGAAGTGGCGGGCGACGCCGCGCTGTATTGGACCAAGGACGCCGGCAGCCTGCGCGCGTGCATGACGCGCGCAGAAGCGCTGCCCGAAGTGCAGGCTGCCCAGCTTGCGGAAGCGTCCACTGCCGTGATAGAGCAACGCTTCAGCTGGCCCTACGTGGTGCGCCAGTACGAAACGCTGTTCCAGGCGTTGACGGAAGGTTTGGAACAGCCCGCGCCTCCGTCGCCGGACCCTTCTTCCCCCCTGTTGTCCTTGCAGGACATGCATCGGCTGGAAAAGGAAATCCTGGTTGCGGTGGTGGAGTACTGCGAACAGCACGGGCTTCGTTATACGCCTATTGGCGGTACCATGTTGGGGGCGGTGCGCCACAAGGGGTTCATCCCGTGGGACGACGACATCGACCTGGGCATGCCGCGCCCGCACTACGAGCGCCTGCTGGCAAGCGCGCAGGACTTCGAAGCCGCCACGGGCCTGATCATCCAAGGCCTGGCAGGAGTGGCGCCACAGGATTCGCCCCTGCTGAAAATTACCCGCCCGGACGTGCTGGTTCAGGAGCGCCGCAATCGCGAAACCACCAACCTGTGGATTGACATCATGCCCATAGACGCGCTGCCCGAAGACGAACGGCAACTGGCGTCTGTGTACCAAAAATCGTACCGGCACCGCCTGGCCGTGGGCTTTCTTTCCACGAAGCCTTCCGAAGGTATCAACCTGCCGCGCCGCATTCTGAAAACCTTAGGCGCGCCGCTGGGCCATTCCATGAAGCTTCGCACGGCCGTTTCGCGTTCGCTGAACAACCTGGGCAAACGCATTCCGTATGGCAGCACGCCGTATGTGGGCATCCTTACGTGGGGTCTTTATGGTGTGGGCGAACGTGTGCCTTTGGAAGGCTTCGAACAGTGCGATACTGTGGAGTTTGAAGGGCTGCGCTTAAGCTGCATGGCGTGCTGGGATGAATATCTGACCGGCATCTACGGCGATTACATGCAGATGCCGCCCGCTGACCAGCAAGTTTGCCACAATGTGACGGCGTGGTACGTTTCGAAGGAACCTGGGGAGCCGCTTGAATAGGGCCATCATCATAGCCGGTGGCGTGGGGCAACGCATGGGGCTTGAAGTGCCCAAGCAGTTCGTGACCGTGCGCGGCAAGCCGGTGCTGGTATACACACTGGAAAGCTTCCAGCGTCACCCGTTGGTGGATTCTCTGGTGGTGGTGTGCTTGGACGGCTGGCAAGAAACTGTGCGCGAATACGCGGCGCAGTTCGGCATTTCGAAGCTGGACGGCGTAGTGACCGGCGGTGCTACGGGCCAAGAATCCATTCGCAACGGCGTGTACAGCCTGGAAGGCGTGGCCGCGGCTGACGACTTGGTGGTCATCCACGACGGCATCCGCCCCCTGATGGATGCCCATGTGCTGACCGACGTGTTGCGCGTGGCCGGGGAATTCGGCACGGCGGTGTCGTCGCTGCCATACAACGAGCAGATCTTCGTGGTGGACGAAGATGACCCCACCACCACCACGCGCTACATTCCCCGCGAAACGCTGCGGCGTGTTTCCACCCCGCAGGCGTACCGCTTTGACCTGCTGCTTCGCAGCTACCAGCGCGCGTTCGCGGAAGAAATTGGCATCTACGGCAGCGCGTATGCCAACACCATGATGGTGGAACTGGGCGTGCCGCTGCACTTCGCCGCCGGCAGCGACAAGAACATCAAGCTGACCACGCCCGACGACCTGCGCCTGTTCCAGGCCTACCTGGACGCTGACCCCGAAACGTGGCAGGGGTAGGGCACCATGGGCCGTTTGCAGCTGGAAACGTACCTTGCGGACCTGGATTGGTGCGCTAACTTGCCCTTGAGCTGGGAAAAGCTGAGGGGAACCACCGTGGTGGTGTCGGGTGCCACCGGCATGATTGGCGCCACGTTGGTGGACGTGCTGATGCGCAAGAACGCCGCGGACGGCCTGAACTGCCGCGTGGTGGCGTTGGGGCGCAACACTGCGAAGGCGTGCGAGCGGCTGCCGTATTTCGACAACCCGCTGTTTGCGTTCGAACAGTGCGACATAAGCGCGCCCGGCGCCTGCCCGCAGCAGCCGGCCGACTACGTGCTGCACCTGGCCAGCACTACTCACCCGAAGGCCTACGCCACCCAACCCATATCCACCGTGCAAGCGAACGTGCAGGGTTTGTTCAACCTGTTGGATTACGCCGCGCGCGCCAAGCGCTTTTTGTTCGCGTCCAGCGTGGAAGTGTATGGGCAAAACCGGGGGGACGTGGAGCGGTTTGGCGAAGATTATTGCGGGTACCTGGATTGCAACACGTTGCGGGCGGGGTATCCGGAAAGCAAGCGGGTGGGGGAAGCGCTGTGTCAGGCGTATGCGGCCGAACGCGGGCTTGACGTGGTTATTCCCCGGCTGGCGCGCTGCTTTGGGCCTACGCTTTTGCCTTCGGACACCAAGGCGCTCAGCCAGTTTCTGCACAAGGGCACAGCCGGCGAAGACATTGTGCTGAAAAGCGAAGGCTTGCAGGAATATTCGTACCTGCATGTTATAGACGCCGTGGCGGGCCTGCTGTTTTGCCTGTTGGAGGGCGCGTCGGGCGAAGCCTACAACGTGGCGCACCCCAGCTGCGACGGCCAGCTGAAGCGTCTTGCGGGCCTGGTGGCCGCCGAAGCCGGCACCAATGTGCTGTTTGACTTGCCAAACGCCGTGGAGGCCGCGGGCTTTTCCACCGCCACGAAAGCCCTGATGGACGCCACGAAGCTGCAGTCGCTGGGCTGGGCGCCGCGCTACAACCTGGAAACCGGCGTGCGCACCACCTTCGCTGCGCTGCGGCAGCTGTGGGCGGAGGCCTAAATGGCCGTCAAACCGAAAGTGCTGGTGTTTGGCATCAGCCGCAACCTGGGTGGCACGGAAGTGGTGGTCAGCCGCTTCATCGGGCAACTTTCGGACCAGTTCCAATTTGACACGTTTGCCACGCCTATGCCCCTGCAGCCGGAATACGTGGCGGGGGACAATCGCGTAATCCTGATGCCCATGCGCCGGCAGCGGCCGCTTGCCCACGTGCGGCAGATGCGGCAGTACTTCAAGGACCACGCGCACGAGTACGCGGCCGTGTGGTACAACGTGAACAACTTTTCCAACCTGGGGTTTTTGCAACTGGCGGCGCAGCACGGCATCCCTGTGCGGCTGTGCCATTTCCACAATTCCGACTACATTGGCAACAAGTTGAACCGCATGCTGAGCGGGAAGAACAAGGCGAAGGTGCCGGGGCTGGCCACCAGTCTGCTGGCATGTTCGAACGAAGCCGGAACGTTTGCGTACGGCAACGCGCCGTTCAGCGTGGTGAACAATGCGTTTCACCTGGGGGAATTCGCCTTTGACGCCGCTGCGCGGCAGGCTGTGCGCGCGCAGCTGGGCTGCGAAGACGCGTTCGTGATTGGCACCGTGGGGCGGCTGACGCAGCAGAAGAACCACCAGATGCTCATCCGCCTGATGCCGGAAATTCTGCGGCGGCGGCCCGAAGCGAAGCTGGTTATTGTGGGCGGCGGCGCGCTGGATGGCGCGCTGAAGCAGCAGGTGGCGGACGCGGGACTTGCCGGCTCCGTGGTGCTTGCCGGCATGCGGTCGGACGCCGCGGCGCTGCTGAGCGCGTTCGACGTGTTCGCGTTCCCTTCGCGCTTCGAAGGCCTGGGCGTGGCCGCCGTGGAAGCCCAGGCGAACGGCCTGCCGTGCGTGGCCAGCGAAGCCGTGCCGCACCTGACGCGCGTGTCCGACTCCGCGCAGTACCTGCCGCTAGACAACGACACCGCCTGGGTGGACGCCCTGTGCGCCGCCAGCCGCGAAACCTTCGCGGAAAACCCCGCGCTGCTGGCGAAGTTCGACCTGCAACAAGAGGCCCCCAAGCTGGCCGCATTCCTGACAGGGGAGCGGCGATGAGCATCTTCATCACGCATGACAGTTGGGGCAGCGCGGCGGCGTTTAATGCGGGGAACAAGGCTCGCGACGACGTGTTTCGCTTCCTGGAAGACCGCGCCACGGCGCTGGACATTCCTGTGGAAAAGCCCCAGCGTGTGGGGAAGGGCGGGCTGGCGAAGATTGCCGACCACGTGCGCATAGCGCGGGCGTGGAAGCGCGCGCTGCAGGTGGCGGGCGAAGGCGACCTGGTGATCATCCAGTTCCCGGTGGTCTGCCACACGCTGTTTTTGGCCCAGGCCCTGCGCAGCGTGCAGCGGCGCGGTGTGCGCATTGCCCTGCTGGTGCACGATTCCGACGTGGTGCGCCAAGCCGCAGGCGAAGGGGCCGCGTCGGCCGGCGCGCTTCGCTTGCGCATGGAAGAAGAGTCCGCCCTGAAACAGGCGGATTACGTGATAGCCCACAACGAAGCTATGGCCGCCCTGCTGGCGGACCGCTTCGCCGTCCCCCAAGACCGCTTGGTCACGCTGGGATTGTTTGACTACTGGGTAGGGGAAGATGCCGGGCGGGAGCACGCAACCCGTAATCCTGTGCCCTTTTGCCCGCAGAGTGACCATGCTTCGTCGTCGCCTCAGCAAAAGAGCACAGGAATACGGGTTGTGTGCCCCCGCCCCGTGCGCCCTGCTGTGGTTGTTGCCGGCAACCTGAGCCCGCAGAAGGCCGGGTACGTGTACCACCTGCCCGAAGACGTCCCCTTCGCCCTGTACGGCGCGGGGTACAAACCGGACGATACGTTCACGAACGTTACCTATTGCGGGACGTTTGCGCCTGACCAGGGGCCTGCCACCTTGCAGGGGTCGTTCGGGTTGGTGTGGGACGGGCCTTCGGCGGAAACATGCGTTGGCGGTTACGGGGAATACCTGCGGGTGAACAACCCGCACAAGACGTCGCTGTACTTGGCGGCCGGCCTGCCGGTTGTCATTTGGGACCAGGCAGCCTTGGCGCCGTTCATTACCGAAAACAACTTGGGAATCACCGTTTCTTCGTTAAGCGAACTGTCCGCCGTCTTGGCGGCCGTGACCCCCGAAGCCTACGCCGCCATGGCAGCAAACGCCCAGCGCATGGGCGTCCAACTGACCGCCGGCACCCACCTGCACCACGCAGTAGATGCCGTGCTGGAGCGCATGGGAGGGGGAGAGCACGCAACCCGTACTCCTGAGCCCTTTTGCCGGCAAGGTGACGCGGCATCGCCCCCGTATCCGCAAAAGAGCACAGGAGTACGGGTTGTGAGCCCCCGCGGGTTCGCCGCGCAGCGCATGTCCAACGTGTGCTTCGCGGTGGCGTTTGGGCTGTGGCTGGCGTTTTCCCTGTTGAACGCTTCGTTTTATGCCAGCATCATTCCGGAATCGCTTAGCACACTGGTGCGCTACTTCGCCATGGCCTTGTTGGTGGTCAGCGAACTGACGGCCGGGGAAGTGATCTTCCGGCGCAGCGCCGCGAAACACCTGGCGTGCTTGGCGGGGGCGGTCATACTGTACGCCACGTTGGCGGTTGCCGTGCCCTCCGACACGGCCACGCTGCTGGACACCATCGCGTTCGTGTACTGCGCGCGCAACCGGGATTTCCGCTTCCTGGCGAAGCTGGCGTTGGCCATAACCGCCGCGTGCGTGGTGGTCATCGTGCTCAGCGCCTGCGTGGGCATCATACCCAACTACCTGGACACCACCCAGGGCAGACATCGCTTCTACCTGGGCTTCCGCTACGCCTTGTGGGTGGGCCAGCTGCTGTTCGTAATCACCTGCCTGTGGCTGTACCTGCGCGGCACCACCCTGCGCATAGGCGAAGCGGTGGCGCTGATTCTGCTGAACGCTGCCGTGTTCTACTTCGCCGACACGCGCTTGTCCTTCGCCTTGGCAACCGCGTTAACCCTGCTGTGTTTTCTGGTGGCGAAGCTGGGCGCGCGCCCGTCTGGCCAGCCACAGTCCCCCCGCGCCTTGTGCGTGCTGGCGTTCTCGTTTGTGTTCGCGGCCGTGCTCAGCGTTGCGTTCACTGCGTTCTACAGCCCGGACAACCCTGTGTTGCAGGCGCTTAACCAGGGCATTCTGGGCACGCGGCTTTCGTTGGGGCACAGCGCGCTTACGCAGTACGGCATTTCGTTGTTCGGGCAGGACATTCAGTTGGTGGGGTTTGGCCTGAACCTGTTGGGAGAGCGCAACACTTCGGCGGCGTACAACTACATCGACTGCATGTACGTGCGCATGCTGGTGCAGCTGGGCCTGCTATACACTGCGGTCTACCTGGGGCTTTTCACCGTCGCAGGCTGGCGCGCGGCCAAGCAGGGCAACATTGTGCTGCTGCTAATCTTCGCTGCCATAGCCCTAAACGGCATCATCAACGACCTTTCGCTTTACCTGTTCTACAACCCGTTTTTGCTGTTAGCTGCCACAATTTTGCGCGATTCCGTTGTAGACTGTGAGGAAGAAAACGCGCAGGCGAACTACGCGGATCGGAAAGGCGAACCATGGGTACCAAAAAGCATTTTGCAATGAAAGTAACCGTCGGCTTGGCAGCGGCATTCTTGCTGGTTGCGGCGTTGTTCGCGGGCGCGGGTGCCTTCGCGGCACCGGGCACCACGTCCATCGCGGGCGCGGAGCACTCCGCGGCAGGTGCCACCGCCACCGCCACCGCGGCAAGCCCGCTGGCCACCGCCGGCGCCACGCTTGACGTCACGGACCCCGCTTACGGCGCCGTCCCCAACAGCAGCGCGGACAGCTCCCAGGCATTCAACAAGGCCCTGCTGGAAGCCGGCCAAACGGCCACAGCCGACGCGCCCATAACCGTTTACGTTCCCTCGGGCACCTACTACCTGGACGCTGACCTGGGCATTTACTCCAACACCACGCTGCAGTTGGCCGCAGACGCCACGCTGGTGGTGCGCCTGACCGCCGGCGCTGCCCTTGTGGGCCACCACTTCGCCGCCGACGGCACGGTGTGCCCGGGCGATGCCACCTGCACCCACGGCGGCTACACCCAGCTGGAAAATGTGGCGCTGACCGGCGGCACCTGGGACCGCAACAGCGCTTCTACCGCCGACACCAGCCTTATCATGCTGCGCCACGGCACCGGCATTTCCATCACTAACACCACCCTGACCCACTGCACCAACCACTTCATCAATACCAGCGGCTGCGAAAACGTGACCATCACTAACGTGACCTGCAAAGACGCCGTGGCTTACACCGGCCAGGCCGCCGGCACCGCTGAAGACGACGTGTCCGACCCCGCTTCCCTGGAAGCCATCCACCTAGACGTGATGTCCGCAGAAGGCGAAACCCAGGGCTATCCCTTCGACAACACGCCCTGCAAGAACGTGACTGTGAGCGAATGCACCTTCGACAACGTGTTCGCCGGTGTGGGCAACCACCACCCCGTGGCCACCACGCATAACAGCGGCATCAGCGTGCTGGACTGCACGTTCAACGTGCCCTACAACTGCGTGAACACCATCGACTTCGACAGCCTGACCATCAGCGGCAACACTGTGAACGCGTGCCAGTCGCTGACCGAAGTGAACAACACGCCCGCCGTCATAACGAACAACACGGTGAACGGGTATACCAGCTTCGCTGTGCAGGTGCATGACGCCACCGGCGTGCAGATTACCGGCAACACGTTCGGTCCCAACTCCAACAGCGTGGACACCGTGCAGCTGTACAACGGCGCGGAAGCAACCGTTTCTAACAACCAGTTTGGCACCGCGGGCAACCACGCGGTTAGCACCTACAGCAACAGCAAGCTGACCGCAGCCGGCAACATCATTACCGCGCCCAAGAAGTTCGGCTTCTATGTGACCGACGGCGCCACCGCCACGCTGACCGACAACACCATTTCCGCCCCCGGCGACAGCGGCATAGTGGCCAACGGCACCACCGTGACCGCCACGGGCAATACCATCACCCGGCCCGGCAACGTGGGCCTGCTGGCCGAAGGCGGCGCCACGCTGACGGCGGACGACAACGAAGTGACCAGCGCCGGCAGCCGTGCCGTGCAGGCCATGAACTCCAAGCTGATCGCCACCAACAACACGCTTTCGGGCGGCGTGTTCTGCGTGATGATAGAGGCGTGCCCCCAAGGTTGCGAACTTACTGGCAACAAGATTTCCGGCAGCAGCAGCCACGCGGTGTCTATCAGCCAAAACAGCCAGGTGACGCTGGTAAACAACGAAATTGACCACGCGCCCACCACCGGCGTGCGCATAGATTCTGGCAGCAAAGTTGACGCCAGCGAAAACACCATCACCAGCCCCGGCACCTACGGCGTGCACATTTCCGGCGGCAGCACGCTGGTGTTTACGAACAACACCATCAGCGATTCGGGTGACAACGCCATTATTGTGGTGTCGTCTACCGCCACCGTGAACGGCAACAAAATCACCAGCCCCGGCAACCACGGCATATACGCGTGCCAGAATTCCAAGATGTCGGCAGAAGGCAACGAAATCACCAACTCCAAGGGCAGCGCTGAAGCCTTCGACGACACCAGCACCTTCCATGAATTGGTGCATCATGCGGCCCAGGCGCCCACCTGCACCGCCGTGGGCTGGGACGCCTATGACACCTGCGCGTATTGCAATTACACCACGTACAAGGAAATCCCCGCCGCGGGCCATAAGTGGGATGCCGGCGTGGTTACCAAGCAGCCCACGCCCACCCAAGACGGCGTGCGCACCTTCACCTGCACGGTGTGCGGTGCCACGAAGACCGAGGTCATTCCCCGTACGGTCGGTGAGTTCACGGACGTTTCTGCAGACGACTTTTTCTACAAAAGCGTATATCAATCGGTGGAGTTTGGCCTGTTCAGCGGCTACACGGATACCAGCGGCAAGCCCACCGGGCTGTTCGGCCCCTGGGACCCGCTGACGCGCGGGCAGTTCGCCGTGGTGCTGTGGCGCTGGCTGGAGCCTGAAGAGGCCGCCGCCTACGACGGCCACGCCGCTAACGCCACCGGCATGCCCGACGTGGCCGACGACGCCTTCTACACCGGTGCCGTGAACTGGGCGGTGCAGAAGGGCTACATCACCGGCTATGCCGCCACCGGCACCTTTGGCCCCAACGACAAGCTGAGCGCCGAAATGCTGTGCGTCATCTTGTGCCGCATCCAGGGTGGCTCGGGCGATGCGGCTTCGCTGCCCTCTCGCATCGCCGACGCGGATCAGGTGAGCATCTGGGCGCGCAGCGGCTGCGCATGGGCGCTGGAGAACGGCGTGCTTTCGGGCTATGAGAACGAGGACGGCACGCGGTCCCTGCGCCCCGGCGAGGACATCTTCCGTGGCCGGGCGGCCACCATCTTGGTAAACGCCATCAACGGCGGCGTGCTGTAAGGCTAACGCGTTCGCCTTATGGCACGCT
>JAUNIP010000025.1 GCA_030523425.1 Coriobacteriia bacterium | reverse complement strand
CCTAGGACTAGTGGCTTAGGCAAGCCGGTCCAAATATTCCACCGCAGCCCCAAATGTGAAAAATGCTACGTCCCCATTTCACACGTCAAGCAACGCAGCGGGTCGCCCGAAAGGAATCCGCCATCCCCCGCAGGAAGGTTTGCTTTGGTTGGAGCACATCGCGGGGGCGCATGACTTGCCGGGAAATGGGTGGCAGGACGTAAAACGCGGGCTGTGAACGAATCGCGCGGGCGCGGGAAAGCAAAAAGCCAGTCGTGAACGAATTGCCTTGCCGGGCGTGGGACGCAGGGTCGTAAAACGCCGGTCGTGAACGAACAAACGCCCTCTTGGAGCCCTTTTGGGGGCAAGGCGCTGGATCGATTCGTTCATAACTGGCTTTTTACGTTTTTGGCAAGCGCCGATTCGTTCACAGCTGACTTTTTACGACCCCGACAGTGCCCGTAGCCCCGCTGCGGGCGTGTTTGTTCGTTCACGGCCGGCTTTTTGCTTCGGGGCCTCCTTTTCAGGAACGTGTGGGCGGCGCGGGTTGGGATGAAGTGAATCATTAGACTGCCCAGGGTGCGATGGCATGCGATGCAAGCGCCCCTGGCAGCAAAAGGGGTCGGACTTCGCCTGATGGGGCGCATTATGTTGCGTTGGTTAGGAGACTATCAGCAGGCGTTTGCAGGTGGGGCAAATGGCCAGAGGAGCTTGCGATTTTACATTGAGTAGGCGGGCATCGTCGAAGGTGGTGCGGCAGGCGCCGCACTTGGTGCCGTTCAGCCTGCCGATGGCCACGCCGCCGCAGGCACGGGCGGTCTTTTCGTATAAGGCCAGCACGTCTTGGGACAGGGAAAGCGCCATGTCTGCGCGTTGCTTGGACAAATCCCTCATTTCTGCTTGCAGGGTGCCGCCTTCTTCGCGGAAGCTGTTCACCGCTTCGTCTTCGGTTGCTTGCAGCTGGGAAAGCATTGTGTTTACCTGGGCCTCCATCTGCATCACTTTCGAAAGCTGAGCGTCTAAGTCCTCCATTTGTTCTGCCAGCGCGCTGCGGCGGCGCTGCGCTCCATCAAGTTCTTTCGTGCGGGCTTCCAAGTTCCGGTAGTCGTTACCCGCATCGTCTATGGCTTTCTGGATTTCCGCCTGCTTTTCCTGCAGGTTTTCGTCCTCTTGCATTATCTTGGACAGCTTCTGGTCCAATTCAGCCTTAGCGGCCGCAACCTTTTCCCGCTTTTCTTCCACGGCGGCGCGCTGCTTGCGCACCTGCAGAATGGTCTGACGCTGGGGAAGCTGGTCGAACTGCTTTTTGGCTCGCAGGTAGTGCAGGTCTAGCTGCTGGAGTTCTTCCAGTGTGGCAATGGTTGCTTCGTCTGCTTGCACGGGTGGCTCCTTACAAACGGGTGGCTTCCGGACAGAACCAATTGCTGTCCTGCTCTAAGGTAATGATAGCGCTTTCTGGCACGCCTGCCTTCAGAACTGCGGCTGCCAAAGAAACCGTTAGGGGCAATTCGCTCACGTCGTGGCCCAGCTCTATGATGCTTACGCCCGCTTGGGACAAATCCAGCGCCACATGATACTTCAGTTCGCCGCACACCAAGGCATCAATGCCCTGCTGCAGGCAGGGCGCGCACAGGTTGCCGCCCGACCCGGTGCCAGTTACCACCCGCGTTAGCTTCGTGCCTGAATTGCCCCACACGCGCGGCGGCCTGCCAAACTTTGCCAAGCAGCGGGCTGCCAACTGCCCCAGCGTAAGGGAGCCGCCCTGCGGGAATTCGCAGATTTGACCATAGCCTTTGCGCTGGTCGGCATTGGTCACGTCCAGAATGCCAACCTGGGTAAGGCCCAAAATGCCCGGCAGCATGGCCTGCGCCTGGTGGCTTACGTCTAAGGCAGTGTGGAAGCACAGCAGAGCAACGCCGCTGGAAATGGCTTCCCAAACACCTGCGCCATTGGCAACCGCCACCGAAGGGGCCCTCACGAACGCATCGGGCGCTTCCAAGTATGGCGGATGATGTGTGACCAGCACGTTTGCGCCTGCTTCGGCAGCAGCATGAATGGCGGAAACCGTGGGGTCTAATGCCACGGCCACCTTCGTGACCACCGCTTCGGGGTTGCCCACCTGCAAGCCGGTTCTATCCCAGCTTTCAGCATCTTCGGCAGGGAAAAACGCCAACAGACGCTGTTCAAGGGCGCCCACCGTCAGCAAAACAGAGGCCTTCCCCGGGGCTTTCGCCAGGTCGTCGTTTGGTCGTTTCATCAAATCGCTCATGGCAATCACTCTTCCATCACGTTACCGTTAGTCCCACTGCAGGGCCTGTTGCACGGCCTGCACCAAGGCATCCACGTGCGCTTCGGTGGTGTAGCGGCCGAAAGAGCAGCGCAGGGCGCCACGAGCCGCATCGCCCGGCACGCCTAAGGCCGTAAGCACATGGCTGGGTTCCAGCGAATGCGTGGCGCAAGCGCTTCCTCCGGAAACGCAAAAGCCCAGCTTGTCAAGGCGCAGAATGAGCGTCTCGCTTTCCACGCCCGCCACCAGCACGTGCACAATGTTGGGAAGAAACGCGCCGCTGCCGGGTGCCTGCGGCACCGTGGCGCGCACGCCAGGAAGAGCGGTAAGCCCCGCATACAGGCGGTCACGCAAGCGGGCAAGGCGGACCTGCTCTTCCCGAATGTTTTCAGTGGCCGCCACCGCTGCGGCAGCGAAACCCGCCATGCCGCACACGTTCTGCGTGCCGCTGCGTTTCCCGCCTTCCTGCCCGCCGCCGGTCAAGTACGCATCGAAGGGCGTGCGGGCGGCAACATACAGCGCGCCTATGCCCTTCGGACCGCCAATCTTGTGGGCGCTGAACGATGCGGCATCAACACCCAAGCCGCGCACGTCAACGGGAATCTTCCCCAGCGCCTGCGTGGCATCCGTGTGGAAAACTGCCCCTGCTTTGTGGGCTGCCTGCGCCAGTTCGGCCACAGGTTGAATGCTGCCCACTTCGGCATTGGCCAGCTGCACCGAAACCACCAAAGTGTCTTCGCACAGCGCCTGCTGCAGCGCAGACGGCGTCACGAAGCCTTCCGCCGTGGGGTTCAAGCGCGTTACGCGCCATCCGTGCTGCTCCAAGCGCTTGCAAGGCTGCAGCACGGCTTCGTGCTCCAAAGCCGTGGTGATCAAGTGAGGCTGCGCGGGCGGGCGGCCCTGCTGCTTGCGCTTGGCCAGCGCGGCCGATCCCAAACCGAACATCGCTGCGTTGTCCGCTTCGGTGGCCCCTGCGGCAAACACCACCTCGTCGGGCCGTTTGGCCCCTACGCAAGCGGCCACCGTGCGCCGCGCCTGCTCCATGGCGGCAAAGGCTTCACGACCTGCAGTGTAGAGCGCATTGGCGTTTCCGCCGACCTGAAGGTTCGCCACACCCGGCACCAAGTACGGCGCCATGGCCAAAGCGGCCTCTTCGCACAAAGGCGCGGTGGCGGCGTAGTCGAAGTAGTGGAATTCCTGGGCTTGAACGCCCTGTTCATCCGCGGCCATTACGCACCTGCCAATGCTAACAACCGGGCATCATCTGCCGCCTGTTGCACCGCACGCAACGCGGCAGCGGGATCCTGCGCAGCGAACACCGCATTGCCGCACACCAGCACATCGGCGCCGGCAGCGGCCACCCCAGGCGCCGTGGCCACACCTATGCCGCCGTCAACCTCAATTTCCAGTTCATGTCCCGCGGCGCGCGCAATCTGGACCACCTGGGCCACCTTCGCTTCGCTGCCCTCAATGTATTTTTGCCCGGAAAAACCGGGCTCCACGCTCATGATCAGCGCCATGTCCAACAGCGGCACCACGCCTGCAATAGCATCCACAGGCGTGTTCGGCTTCACGGAAACGCTGGCCTTAGCACCCGCTTCCTTTATCAGGTGAATAGCTTGCTCCATCTGCTCAGGCCCATCGAAGGCTTCGGCGTGCACCGTCACTATGTCGGCGCCGGCGTCCAAAAACCACGGCAGCTCTTCTAAGGGGTTGGCAATCATCAAATGCACGTCTACGGGGATGCGGGCAATCTTTTTCAGCTGCTTCAGCACGGGCACGCCTATAGTCAGGTTAGGCACGAAATGCCCGTCCATCACGTCGAAGTGCACATAGCCTGCGCCCGCTTCTTCTATCATGGCAATGTCGCGGCCCAGGCTCATGAAATCGGCTGACAGAATAGAAGGCGCAATCTTTACTGGCTCAAACACGCTACTCCCCTTTCATTCCGTAAAATTCCTGCTTCAGCGGGCGATGCATCAAGCGCGAAATGGCCTGCGCAAGCGGCGCGTTTTCCCACACCACCGAACGCACCAGCGCCGTTATGGGCAGCTCCACCTTATACGCAAGGCTCAGCGTTTCCAGCGTCTTGCACGCCAAGGCCCCCTCAACCACCATGTGGGTTTCGTCCTGGTATTGCTGCAAGGTGGTACCCTGCGCAAAGCGTTCGCCGAAAGTGCGGTTGCGCGAATGGTGCGACATGCACGTGGCCACCAAGTCGCCCGTGCCGGCAAGCCCCATGCACGTAAGCGGCTTGCCCCCCGCTGCGCTGACCAGCCGCGACATTTCCGCCAAGCCGCGCGTCAGCAGCAGCGAAGCGGTGTTGTCGCCGTATCCCAGGCCGTACGACATACCCACCGAGATGGCAATCACGTTCTTGAACGCGGCGCACAGCTCCACGCCGGTCACGTCGTCGCTGGCATAGGTGCGTAAGGCTTCGGTGGCAAACAGGTCTTGGAAGAACGCCACGGTTTCGGCGCTTTCGCCGGCAATCACGGTGCCGGCTGGAATGCCGCGCACCACTTCTTCGGCGTGGTTGGGCCCCGAAAGCACGGCGAAGCGTTCCGGGCTGCCCATTTCTTCGGCGAACACCTGCACGGGCAAGCAGCCCGTTTCGGCTTCCACGCCCTTGCTGCACAGCACCACCGGCATGTACGCGTCCACGCACGAAGCAAGCTGCTGCGCCACTTGGCGCATGATATTCGAAGGCGTTACCACCACCACGGCCTTTGCGTGGTTGCAGGCATCGGCATAGCTGGTGGTGGCCACAATGTTTTCCGAAAGCACGGAATCGGTTAAGTACCGCGGGTTGCGATGCGTCTCGTTGATGGCGCGCACCACTTCCGGCTTGCGGGCCCACAGTCCCACGTTATAGCCTTTCGCGCCCAACACCTGGGACAGCGCCGTGCCCCAGCTGCCTGCTCCTATAACCGCAACCTTCATATGCCCGCCCGCTTAGGCCGTTTTCTTCTTGTCGCCTATGCGACGTTCAGTGCCGTTCAGCAAACGCTGGATGTTGCCCCGGTGCGCCACCACCACCATAATCCCGCCCAACGCGCAAAACACCACCGCAGGCCAGTTACCCCAAAAGTGGTATAGCGCGAAGAAGGGGCAGGCCACGGCGCACGCCACCGATCCCAGCGAAACATAGCGCGTGGTGGGCACCAGCGCCACGAAAATGGCAATCTCAAGCAGCGCCAAAATGGGCCCGAACACCACAAACAGGCTGCCGATGGCGGTGGCAATGCCCTTGCCGCCCTTGAAGCCCAGCCACGGGCTGAAGATGTGTCCCCAGGTGACGCCCCAGAAGGAAACGCCCAAATACACGCCCATCACGTCGGCCGTGCCGGTGCCACCCATGGCCTGCCCTGCGAAATACGCAATCACCGAAGCGATCAGACCCTTCGCGAAGTCAAGCAGGAACACCCCAACGCCCACCTTCTTGCCGTAGGTGCGCATCATGTTGGTGGTGCCAATGTTGCCGCTGCCCTTTTCGCGCACGTCTTCATGGAACAGCATCTTTGAGAAAATGTAGCCCCACGGGATGGAGCCCAGCAGAAAGCTTACCGCCCAAATAACAACACCAATCAGAATGTCCATTCGGCTAATCCTTCTTCTTGAATTTCAGATACACCGGAGTGCCTGTCAGGTCGAACGCCTGACGCAGGCGGTTTTCCAAGAAACGCTTGTAATTGTCGGTCACCAGGTCGGGCCGGTTCACAAAAAACGTGAAGCGCGGCGGGCAGGTTTCAGTCTGCGTGATGTATTTCATAGAAAGCACGCGCTTGCCGTTGGAAACGGTGATGCCGGTTTCGCGGATGTCGGATAGCCACTTATTCAGCTTCGACGTGCTGATGGTGGTGGAGTAGCCCGCATATGCCCTGTCCACCAGCTTCCACACGTTTTCTACGTTCTTGCCGGTCAGCGCGCAAATGGCCTGCACGGGGGCATACCCCACAAACGTCAAGCGGTCTTCAATCTGGTCGCGGATGCGCTGCTTGGCTTCCGGGCTTTCCACCAGGTCCCACTTGTTCAGCAGCACCGCCATGGCACATCCCCGTTCAGCGGCGAAATTGGCCACGCGCTGGTCCTGGTCGGTTAAGCCTAGCGTGGAATCGATGACCAGCAAGGCCACATCCGCGCGGTCGATGGCGCGCATAGCACGCACGAAGCCGTAGTATTCCACGTCTTCGTCGATCAGGCTTTTGCGGCGCAGGCCCGCGGTGTCCACAATGGTATAGGCCTTGCCGTCGTGTTCCACCCGCGTGTCTATGGCATCGCGCGTGGTGCCGGCCACATCAGACACTATGGAGCGCTCGTTTTTGGTCATCTTGTTGGTCAGGCTGGATTTCCCGGCGTTCGGGCGGCCGATGATAGCCACGTTTATGGAGTCGTCATCTTCTTCGGCGCAATCATCCAGGCCCAGTTCACGCAGCTTGTCCACCACTTCGTCCAGCAAATCGCCCGTGCCGGTGCCATGGGTGCTGCTGATGGGCCACGGGTCGCCCAAGCCTAGCTGGTAGAATTCGTATTTCGCAGCGTCGTTGGCGGGATTGTCCAGCTTGTTCACCACGGTGATCACGGGCTTTGGGGACTTGCGCAGGATGCGTGCCACCTCTTCGTCGTCGGCGTTGATGCCGGTTTTGCCGTCCACCAAGAATACGATGACGTCGGCTTCGTTGGCGCCTTCGAAGGCTTGGTTGCGAATGGAATTCTGGAAGGCGTCGTCGCCGCCCATTTCGATGCCGCCGGTGTCTATGAGCGTGAACTTCACGCCGTTCCATTCGGCTTCGTGGTAGGAACGGTCGCGGGTGACTCCGCGCATTTCATGCACGATGGCCTCATCGGCCTGGGCTATGCGGTTCACGAAGGTGGATTTGCCCACGTTGGGCCTGCCCACCACGGCGACTATGGGAAGGGCCATGAAAAACTCCTGGTTCGTCTAGGCTTGCTGCAGTATGTCAATCAGTTCTTGCAAATAATCCGACGCGTTACAGGATACCACGTGAATGCGGCATCCCGCCTGCGTGCACAGCTGCGGCAGGTCCATGCCGTCAAGCAGCAGCCCGTCGTCATTGAGCACCACGTTCGGCAGCAGAAACACCAGCTGTGGGCCGTCCGGCAGCGCGCGGCGGGCGGCCACAGCGGCGGCAATGTCACAGCCCACCAACAAGCCGGTCACGTCCACATTCCCGCCGAAGAAGGCGTTATCCACGTACAGCGGCTGGAACACGCCCTGCAAAGGGCCGCTTTCCACCAACGGCGTCAGGAATTCCCGCTGGGCGCAGCCGCCAACTAACACGGCTGTTTTGCCAGCGGCACGCAAGGCTTGCGCAGCGCGCTGGTGCAGGCCGGTTTCTTCCAGCGCCCGCCAGTCGTCCACGAACGACCGGATGATGCCTATGCCGTCTTCGAACATGTCGAACGCGCCATACCAGCTGGTAGGCGGCAGGTTTTCCAGAAGAGATGTGGGATAGGCGTTCGAATAGAACTCATCGGCCGCGAATACCCACGGCGTCCCCCGCTGTTTGAGCGCCTGGCGCTGGAAAGGCAGGATGGTTTCCACCACCCCACGGGCAGCTTCTTCGCTGGTAAAGCTTTCTTGAAGCGCGGTTTGGTGCTTCGTGAAGCCAACGGGCACAATGCCCACCGTCAGGATGCCGGGACGCCGGTAGGCCCACCCAAGCGTTTCGCGCAGAACCGCGCCGTCGTTCACGTCGGGCATCAGCACAACTTGCGTGTGCACCTGAATGCCGGCGTCAAGCAGGCGGTCAAGCACCTGCAGCCCGTGCGCGGCATGCTTGCCCATCATGTACGTGCGCACCTCTTCGTTGGCGGCATGCAGCGAAACGCGCAAAGGGGAAAGCCGCTGGTCAACAATGCGCTGTTCGTCTTCGGGGGTTATGTTGGTCAGCGTCACGAACGTGCCGGAAAGAAAACTCAGGCGGAAGTCGTCGTCGCGCAGTGAAAGCGAGCTACGCATGCCGTCGGGCAGCTGCCGCATGAAGCAGAACACGCACGCGTTGCGGCACAGCCTTATGCTGTCGAAGACCACGCCTTCGAAGGTGAAGCCCCAATCTTCGCCCGCTTCGCGCCACATGTCAACCGAGCCCGTTTCCTCGTCAAGGTCAACGTAGCCCACGGTCATCTCGTCTTCGGCGGAAAGCCAGCGCCAGTCTATCAGGTCACGCAAGGGCTGGCCGTTTACGCTGGTCAGGCGGCACCCAGGCTCAAACCCCGCATCGTAGGCGGGCGAATGGGGCTCCACCCGCGTTATCAGCGCGCCAACGCCAAAGTTCTGCTTCACTTCCATGGGCTATAGCTGCTCCAGGTAAGCCACCACGTCAGCAATTTGGTCTTCGGGCGTGGAAGCGCCGGCGGTCACGCCCACGGTTTCGCAGCCTTCAAACCACGCCGGGTCTATGGGGTCGTCGGATTCCACGTGATACACGCGGGAACACACTTTGGAACATATTTCAGCCAAGCGCGTGGTGTTGGAAGAATTGCGGCCACCTATGACCACCATGGCATCCGCCTTGCGCGCCACCTGCGTGGCGGCTTCTTGGCGCTGCGTGGTGGCATAGCAAATGGTGTTTTTCACCACCGGCGTGCAGCCTTTGGCGCAGATGGCGGCAACCACTTCATCAAGGGTGTTCTTCATCTGGGTGGTCTGCACCACCACGCCCACGCGCGCGGGCAAGGCATCGGGAATGTCTTGGGCACTGCCGGCCACCACAACCTGCTGGCCTTCACGCAGCGCATAGGCCTTCAGGCCCTCCACTTCCGGGTGGCCTTCTTCGCCTACCACCACCACCGTCAGGCCTTCGGCGGCCAATTCGGCGGCAGATTTTTGCGCGCGGGACACATGGGGACACGTGGCGTCAATCACGGAAAGCCCCCGCTGCTGGATGCTTTCCAGCACCTGGGGGACCACTCCGTGACTACGAATGATGACGATATCCGTGGCAATGTCCTCCACGCGTTCGCACACGGCTATGCCCTTGCGCATGAGCGCGGAAACCACCTGCGGGTTGTGGATGAGCGGCCCTAAGGTGGTGGCGGGCAGGCCGTCTGCAATGCACTGGTCGGCCAAATCGACCGCGCGCTGCACGCCGTAGCAGGCACCCGCATTCTTCGCACGAATCACTTGCATGGGCTATTCCGCCTTGTCCTGTTCGGCAGGCTGCTTATCGGCAGCGGCGTCGGCCGGCTTCGGCGCAAACTGGGCGGCCACTTCCTGGGCAGTATGCTTGGGGATGGGGTGTTCGGCGAACACGGCCGTGAAGTCGCGCCCCGTGGGGAACAGCGCCACCATGTCCACTTCTTCGGCGGGCACACGCTGCGAAAGCGCGAAGCATTCGCGCATGGCATACCACATGCAGCCTTCCAGGCGGTCAGCCTTCGGAAGGAAGTCGAAGTCGGAAAGCAGCACGGGATTGCCGTAGTCCACGGTGATCTTCGGGAAGCGCAGGCGCTGGCCCTTCTGCTTCACCTTTTCGGCGTCGCGCACGGTCATGGGCAGAATGGGGGCCTTGCCCATCTTCGCCACGAAGGCCGCGCCCGCATGTATTTCGGAGGGCTTGGAACCCTTCCCCCGCCGCGTGCCTTCGGGCATGATGCCCACCGTTTCGCCGTTTTTCAGCATGCGGGCCGCGCGCTTTAAGCTGGTACGGTCGGCCGTGTCGCGCGAAACCGGGAACGCGCCCACGCGCGAGATGATTTGCCCCAGCAGTCCCCCGCCATTGTCGAACAGCGTGTCGCGGGCCATGAAGCGCGTCCACTGCGCCGGGCGGTTGGCCAGCCACATGATGACCACGTCCAGAAAGCTGGTGTGGTTGGCTATGACCAGCACGCCTTGGCCCTTGAACGCACGCAGGTTTTCGCGATGTTCCACCTTCCAGCGCCAACACGTTTTTGAAATGGCGCACAAGATGACGTACAGAATGTTGCCGCACCAATGGGGAACTTCGTTGTCCTTGGTAGCGCCGCCCAAGGACATATCCCACATGTCCTCATACTTCAGCACGCCTAGGCCTCCTTGGGCGCCGCCTGCGCTTGGCGCGCCAGCTGGCAAATGCGGTCGATAACGTCTTCGATGTAGAGGCCCGTGGAATCAATGTGAACGGCATCTTCGGCGGGCTTTAGGGGGCTGGTCGCGCGGGTGGAATCAGCCTTGTCGCGCCGCTGCAGGTCGGCCAGCACTTCCGCGTAATCCACGCTGCCCACGCCGCGGTCAACGTTCTGGCGAACACGGCGGTGCGCCCGCTCTTCGTCCGATGCGGTCAAAAACACCTTCACTTCGGCGTCAGGGAACACCACGGTGCCAATGTCGCGGCCTTCTACCACGTAATTGCCCGCGTGCCCTATGCGCTGCTGCTGGGCCACCAGCGCCGTGCGCACCGACGGCGTGGCGCTGACCGGCGTGACGGCTTGGTCAATTTGCAGCGTGCGGATGTCGTCGGTCACTTCCGTGCCGCCGATGAACACGCGGCGCGGCACCGGTTCGCCTTCCACGTGGCCGAAGGCTATTTCGTAGTCGCGCGCCAGGGTGCCTAAGGCTTCTTCGTCGTCTAAGGCCACGCCGTTTTGCAGCGCCTGCCAGGCCACGGCCCTGTACATGGCACCGGTGTCCAAGCACGAAAAGCCCAGCTTGCGGGCCACGGCCTTCGCGATAGTAGATTTTCCGGCCCCGCTGGGGCCATCGATGGCAATAATCATTGCACCAAACTCCTTAGGTCGCGCGAAAACGTGGGATAGCTTATGCACACAGATTCGAAATCTTTGATGTTCACGGTCGCGCCGCCTACCATACCGGCAACAGCCCAGGTCATGGCCAAACGGTGGTCTTTTTGGGAATCGAAAGTTAAGCCTTGCGGCACGCGTAGGCCCGGCTGGCCCGCCACATGCAGGTCGTCGCCTTGGGACCACGCATGCACGCCCAGCTGCTCCAGGCCGCCTATGATGGCCTCCAAGCGATCGCTTTCCTTCACACGCAGCTCAGATACGCCGTTGAACACGGTCTCTCCTGCCGCGAACGCCGCCACCAGCGCCAAGATGGGGATTTCGTCCACCATGCTGGCAATATCTTCGGCCGCCACTTCGCAGCAGCGCAGGTTGGGAGAAAAGCGCGCATGGATGTTGCCCACCGGTTCTTGGCCTTCGAAGCCTGTGGGCTGCAATTCCACTTGCGCACCCATGGCCTGCAGCACCTTCACGTACCCGATGCGCCCCGGGTTCAGGCTGACATTCGTGATGGTTATGCTGCTGTTTGGCATGAGGACCGCCGCGCAGGCTGGAAACGCCGAAGACGAAGGGTCTCCCGGCACGCGCACCTTGGCGGCCTGCAGGGTTTGCGGGCCGCTTACCTGGGCTTTCCCAGGCTTGCACACCGTTTCCACCCCGAATGCCGGCAGCATGAGTTCCGTGTGGTTGCGCGAAGGCGCAGGTTCGCACACGGTGGTGGTTCCTTCCGCAAACACGCCCGCCAACAGCACCGCCGTCTTCAGCTGCGCCGAAGCCACCGGCGATTGGTACGTCAGGGGCTGCAAGGCGCGGGTTCCCTGCTCCGTCAACGGCAGGGTGTTTTTTCCCGCAGGTGCAAACATGGCGCCCATGCTGGTCAGCGGCTTGGTGATGCGGGCCATGGGGCGCCGCTGCAGCGATTCGTCGCCCGTTAGCTGCACGGTTATGTCCCAGGGCGCCAGCACGCCCATCAGCAGGCGGACCGTGGTGCCGGAATTCCCGCAGTCTATGGGCTCTTCCGGCTGCGCAGGGCCGCGCTTGCCCCACCCGGTTATGCTGCCCGCAAGGCTGCCATCAGGCTGTTCGGCAATGTCCACTTCGGCCCCTAACGCGCGCACAGCGGCCAGCGAGCTGCGCACATCCGCGGAATCAAGCACGCCTTCCACGTTCGAAGTGCCCTGCGCCATGGCGGCGAACAATACGCTGCGATGGCTGATGGACTTGTCCCCCGGCACGCGCAGTTCGCCCGTCAGCGGGCCTGCAAGCGGTTCGATGGCGGTGCTAGTCGACATGGGTGTGCTCCTTGGCGGAAAGCGGGTTGAACGAAAACGTGTAGCCCGCCTTAATAAGCTGCATCGAAAGCTTGCCGATGTCGCCTTCGTCGGTGAAGATCATGGAAAGCACGGCGCTGTCTTCGGTCACATGGTCTATTTCAATGGATTGTATGTTGCAGCCCACCGAAGACGCTATGGTGGTCACTTCGGCCACCACGCCGCTGCGATTCTGCATGGGCACGCGCACTTCCAGCAGGTCTTCGGTGTTCGGCACCCACGCGGCCGGGATGGCGCGTCGCGCGTTGGCCGATTCGGTGAGCATGGCGGTCACCCGTTCTTTGTTGCCGCTTTCGATGGCGCCTATGAAGGAGTCCAAAATGTCACGCATTTCGGTAAGGCCGCCGGCCAAGGCTTCGGCGTTGTCGAAGGCTATGCCGCACCACAGCTTGGGCGAACCCGCCGCAATGCGAGTTGAATCCTTGAAGCCGCCGGCCGCCAAGCGCAGCAGGGCCGATTGCTCGTCGGTATGGCGGGTTGCCAAGTGCATCAAGCTGCTGGCCACGAAGTGCGGCACGTGGCTGACTATGGCCACTGCTTGGTCGTGCTGTTCCCGCGGCAGGCTGACCACGCGCGCTCCCAAGCCGGTAATCAGCTCGTGCAGGCGGGTGAAGTGTTCTGCCGGCGTGTTTTCGTTGGGGCATAAAATCCAGTGGGCACCCTTGAACAGGTCGGGGCGGGCGCCGTGCACGCCGTTCACTTCGCTGCCCGCCATGGGGTGGCCGGGCACGTAATTTTCCGGAAACGGCAACACTTCGTCGGCCACCTGGGAAATGTGGGCCTTGGTGGAAGCGGTGTCGGTGACAATGCCTTCAAAGCGCCATTCCGCCAACAGTTTCAGGTAGTCAGGCACCGAAGGCACCGGCGTGGCTATGACCGCTAGGTTGGCCTGGGCGGTAACGAATTCCTTAAACGCCGGGTCATCGGGCGTGCAGGCCTTGTCCGCCCAGCCTTTCTGCACACACACCGTGCAGCTTTCTTCGTCGGTATCCACGCCCAGAATATACACAGCGGGAAAGGCTGCCTTCAAACTGGCGGCAAAAGAGGCGCCAATCAGCCCCAAGCCCATAACGGCAACGTTATCAAACCCGCCGTGGGGCGCGCATTCGCTTTCCATACAAGCATCCTCCTAGCAATGCTTCGTTTGGTTTTCAACCTACCATGATAACAATCACCAGCCCTGCAGCGCCGCCCTTTCTAAATTTTTCAGGCAAACGCCTTGTGCGACGCCGCGCCAAAGAAGACAAGTTCACAAGCTTGCTGCAAAAACCAACGAAAGTACTTGCATACACTCCTCTAATGGTTTATAAAGTGAACGTTTTGTTGCCGAACAAGGAAGACCATGGATACCGCAAGGGCTCAAGATTTGTTAGATGCATGGATGCATCTTACGCTGAACATTCGCGAAAATCGCTTTCTGAACAGCCTTTCTTTTAACGAAATGGCCATTTGCCATTTGCTGGAGAAGGCGCCGGACGGCTTGACGGCCGCGCAGCTGTGCCACCAGACGCGGCTCCTGAAGTCCCAGATGAACAAGGAATTAGCAAACCTGGAAGCAAAAGACTTGATTGCGAAAGTCCCCAGCGCCCATGACAAGCGCAAGGTGCTGATAAGCCTCTCTAGCAGTTCCGGGGATCTGTTCGAACAGGAACACGCCCGTGTAATGGACCTGTTTTCCCAGGTGGCAGACACCTTAGGGCCCACCGATTCCGAAACCTTGGCCAGACTGCTGCACAAGGCAACTAATGTAGCCGAAACCCTTATAGATTGCGAGAAATAACCACCATGACTTACGCCGACCTATCCATCATCACCGATTCAGCCAGCGACATAACCCCCAAGCAAGCAAGCGAATGGGGCGTTTCCGTGATAGCACTTAAGACCATCTTTTCCGACGGGGAATTCAGGTGCGGGCTTGACCTTACCCCCGAAGGCTTCTTTGAAAAGCTAATCGAAACCGGCGAAATGCCGTCCACCAGCCAACCTTCACCTAGCGAATTCCAGGAAGCGTTTCGCAAAGAGCTTGACAAGGGCAACGAAGTGCTGGTGATTGCGCTTTCTTCCAAGCTTTCCGGCACCTGCCAAAGCGCGGAACTGGCACGTCTTCAGTTCAGCCCCGAAGAACAGGCGCGCATCCATGTATTCGATTCGCTGAACGTATGCATAGGCCAGCTGACCTTGGTGTATATGGCGGTTCAGCTGCGAGCGGCCGGGAAGGGCACCCGCGAAATTCTAACCTTATTGGAAGGGTACCGAAGCCGCATCCGACTAGTGGCGCTTTTGGACACGCTGGAGTACCTGAAGAAGGGCGGCCGCATTTCGCCTGCTGTTGCTGCAGCCGGTTCCTTGCTTGCCATCAAGCCGGTGATTGCGGTTGAAGAGGGCGAGATTGCCCTGGTGGGGAAAGCGCGCGGGTCCAAAAACGGACGCAACCAAATTGTGAAATCCATAGAAAAATACGGCGGCGCCGACTTTGCCATGCCCCTGTGGTTCGGCTACAGCGGCCTGGACGACGCCCTGCTGCGCAAATACCTGCAGGACAACGCCGCGCTCTACAGCGATTACCCTGATGAAACGCACATAACCGGCATTGGCGCTACCATTGGGTCGCATGTGGGTCCCGGCGCCATAGCCGTAGTGTTTTTCAGCCCCGAAGGCAGTGCCGTTTAGCGCCGAAACGGCCTTACTCTTCGGCAGCCCGCTTCAAGGCAGAAACTTCCTGTTCGGTGCACAGGCGCCATGCGCCTTCAGGCAGGTCATCCACGCGCACGGGGCCGAAGGCTTCGCGGTGCAGCTTCAGCACTTCGTGGCCTACGGTTTCGCACATCAGCTTCACCTGGTGGTAGCGGCCTTCGCGAATGCCTATGCGCAAAAGCGCGCGCTCCCCTACTTCTAGCAGCTCTACTTCGGCGGGGCTGGTGGTGGCCACCTTGCCCTGTGCACGAATGGTCACACCGGTGCGCAGCTGATGCAGCTGGTGGCGCGTGGGTGTGCCCTTCACCGTGGCCAGATATTGCTTGAGCACATGATGGCTGGGATGCAACAGTTGGTCGCCTAGCGGGCCATTCGTGGTGAACAGCAACACGCCAGTGGTGTTAGAATCCAGCCGGCCCACAGGGTACAGGCCTGGGTAATCTTCCGCAGGCACCAGTTCCGAAACGCAGCGCTTGCCGTGGTCGTCGTGCATGGCGGTAATGTAACCCGCAGGCTTATGCAGCACCAAGTATGCTTCACCTTCGAACATGCGAATGCGCTGGCCATCCACCTCCACTACGTCGGCAGCGGGGTCCACCTTCGTCCCCAGCTTCGTGACCACTTCGCCGTTCACGCTCACGCGGCCCTGCTCGATAAGCTCTTCAGAAGCACGGCGACTTTTCACGCCGGCGCGCGCCATGAACCGCTGCAAGCGAACGGGTTCCACGCTAGTCCTCGTCTTCGAAGACCAAGGAATCGAAGTCTATCTTTTCCACGGCGCCAGCCGCAGAGGCCAACGCGTCGGCCATCATGGTCTTCGCCGCGTCCTGCAGCGCCACAAGCTGCTCATCGTCTTCGACCACTTCGAAATCCATCTGGTCGAAGGGAAGCTGTTCTTGGTTGTCTTCGCCGTCTTCCACCCGCGTGGCGCTCAGGCGCGTACGAATGAGCTCCTTGGTTTGTTCGTCTGGGGCGAATTCTTCCAACGGCGGCAGGTCATTCACTGTGCGCAGGCCGAACTTTTCCAAGAACAGCGCGCTGGTGGCGTACAGCGTGGGGTTGCCCGGAGTGTCCGCGGCGCCCGCTTCACGCAGCAGGCCCTTGTCCAGAAGCGAATTGATGGAGCTGTCTGAATTCACACCGCGCACCGCCGCTACGCCCGCACGCGTGACCGGCTGCGAATAGGCCACCACCGCCAGCGTTTCCAGGGCGGCTTGCGAAAGGCGGCGCGTGTCCCACGAAATCACGTACTTCTCTATTAGCTCGTGATAGGCCGGGTGCGTGTACAGACGCCATCCGCCGGCCACTTCGCGCAGCTGGATGCCGCTGTTCGTTTCCGCCAGCCTCTGACCCAGCGTTGCCAACGTCTGCTCCACCGTCACGGCGTCCACCTGCAGCATTTCGGCAAGCGTCAGCGTGCCCACCGGTTCGTCGGTCACAAACAACAAGGCTTCTACGGCGCCTTCAAGCTGGTCTGCCTGCAATCCTTGAAACATGGCTATTCATCGCCTTCCAGGACCAACTCTCCTGATCCTTCAATGTAGTGTATGTCTATGTCGCCGAAAGTTTCCTTCTGACGCAGCGTCACCATGGCGCGCTTGTACAGCTCAAGTATGGCCAAGAAATTCACCACCACCAGTGCCGGCTGGGCATCGCGGTCCACCAACTGGCTGAACCGCAGGTGCTTTTCGGCGGAAATGCGCTGGTGGATGGAGCGTACGTGCACTTCTACGGGGATGGGCTTCGCGGCGATGTGCTCGCTGTCCAGCAGCGCAATGTCGCGCCGGGCGAAGGCTTCGGCGGCCAAGCGCGTCAAGCTGGCAAGCTCCACGTTCGCCAGGTAGTCAGGCATCAGGCCCATAAAGGTTTCTTCCGGCCCGCACGTACGCGCATGCAGGCGCTGCTGGGCCACATCCAGGCCGTCCAGCATGGCGGCGGCGTTCTTGAACTGCTTGTAGGTTAGCAAGCGCTCCACCAGCATGTCGCGCGCCTGGCCGGGCGTCAGCTCTTCCAGATCGGCTTCCAAATCCAGTGCCAGTTGGCCGCTATCCTGCGGGATCAGGCTTTCGGCCTTGATCTTCAGCAGCGTGGAAGCCACCAGCAGAAAGTCGCTGGCAACGTCCAGGTCTAGGTTCTCCATGCGCTGGATTTCGTATAAATACTGGTTGGCAATTTCGGTGATGTTCACCGCGCCGATATCCACCTTTTGTCGGCTGACCAAATAAAGCAGCAGGTCAAAAGGCCCTTCGAAGCTTTCTATGCGCACTCGGAACGACACACGCCCACCAACCTAGTACGGCATCAGCACGTTGAACAGGTTGCCGGCGGTGACGTTCAAATACCACCCGATAGGGTTGAAATGCAGCACGTAAGGTAGCACCAGCACCACAATGAAGAACACCGGCAGCGCGTATTGCTGAACCCGGTAATACGTGCCCAGATGCTTCTGCGGAATGAGCAGCGCCAAAACGGAACTGCCGTCAAGCGGCGGCACCGGTATGAGGTTGAAGAACATCAAATACAGGTTTATCAGCACAAACAGCGGCAAGAACAGCCCGTAGAAGTACACAAACACCACGTTGCCCGCAAGGCTGTCCGCCACAGGGAACAGCGCCCATAAAAGCCCCGCGCCCACCAGTGCCTGCACCAAGTTTGCCGCCGGACCCGCTAATCCTACAATCAGGTCACCCTTGCGGGGGTCCTTGAAGTAGCGCGGATTGTACGGCACCGGCTTCGCATAGCCGAACACCGGCCAGTTAAGCAGCATCAGCATCAGCGGCATAAGCACCGTGCCGAAAGGATCCACGTGCTTGAGCGGGTTCAACGAAAGCCGCCCCGCGCTTTTGGCCGTGGGGTCACCCAGCTTGTAGGCCGCAAAGCCATGCGAAACCTCATGCAGCACGATGGCCGGAATGAACGCCAACACGTTGCAGATTATGTAAGGGATGTCAAAATTCATGGGGTTCAGTCTACCATGTCAGCCCGGGAAAATCTTGCTGGCGCAGGGCTTCGTAGGCTGCTATGGCCACGCTGTTGGACAGGTTCAGGCTGCGCAGGCCTTCGCGCATGGGAATGCGCACGCATAAAGCGGCGTAGGCTTCCAACCACGCGGGGTCTATGCCCCGGCTTTCGCGGCCGAACAGCAGGTACGCGTCCGCGCCGTAACGCACTTCCGCGTACGAACGCGACGCGCTGCCGGTGAACAGGTGCAGCTCTTCGGCGCCGCACGCTTCGAAGAACGCCGCCGCGCAGGGCCATTTCGTAATGTCCACCTTGTCCCAGTAATCACAGCCGCTGCGGGCCAGGTTGCGCTCCGTGGGGCGAAAGCCCAAGGGCTCCACCAGGTGCAGACGCGCGCCAATGCAGGCGCAGGTGCGCGCAATGTTGCCGGTGTTCTGCGGGATTTCAGGCTCTATCAGCACGATGTTCAGCATTAGGCCTGCTCCTGCTGCTTGCGCATTTCTTCTTCCAGTTCCTCGCTCAGCACGAACCATTCCTCTTCAGCGGCGGCCAAGCGCTGCTTCAGCTTGGCGTGTTCGGCTATGGCGTCTGAGCTGGCGCTTTCGTTGATGTAGAAATCCGGGTCCGCCATCAGCGCCAACAACTCTTCCATGCGGGCGTTGTCGGCTTCCATCTGCGCGTCTAATTCCGCTATGCGCTTGCGATGGAACTTCAGCGCGGCATAGGCGCGGTTGCGGGCTTCGGCTTCGCGGCGTTTCTGCTCCTTGGACTTCGGCGCGCTGCCTTTCGGGGCGGTTAGCTGCGGCGAAGCGGCCTTCGCAGCAGGCTGCGGCTGCTTGCCGTGCTTGTTGACGGTGATCTTCGTGCTGCTTGCACCATCGTCCTTCTGCAGGTCCATCACCTGGTCAACCAGCGATTCGCCCTGAGACGCTTCCCCTTCCAGCTGGCCGCTCTTGTACAGGTAGTAATCGTAGTCGCCGTCGTAATTGGTCAGCTTACCAGGGCGCACCTCCACAATGCGATTGGCCACACTGCGAATGAGGTGGCGATCGTGCGTGATGAACAAGATGGTGCCTTCGAAGGAGTTAAGCGCCTGTTCCAGCACGTCCGAACTGGAAATATCCAGGTGGTTGGTGGGTTCGTCCAGGCACAGCAAGGGCTTCGGCGCCACTAACATCTTCGCCAACGCCAAGCGGCTCTTTTCGCCGCCAGAAAGCACGCTTACCAGTTTGTCCACGTCGTCGCCGGAAAACAGGAAGGCGCCCAACAGGCTGCGCACCTGGCTGATGGTCCAGCCCGGCGCCACGCGGTCAAGCTCTTCGAACACGGTGTTGCCCGTATGCAAATCCTCCAGCTGGTGCTGCGCGTAATAGGTGTGCGCCACGTGCACGCCGTACTCCACGCGGCCGGCATCGGGCGCCAGCACGCCCGCAATCATCTTCAGCAGCGTGGATTTGCCTGCGCCGTTAGGCCCCACCAGCGCCACCTTGTCGCCGCGATACAGTGTGAGGTCTTGGTTGTCGTAGATAACTTTGTTGCCGAAGCGCTTGCAGATGCCCCGCACGCGCACCACTTCGTCACCCGTGCGCGGCGGCTGAACGAAGTTGAAATGAACGGTTTTCTTTTCTTCCGGCAGCTCGATAAGCTGGGCTTTCAGCTTCTCCAAGCGCTTGGCGCGCTCCTGGGCCTGCCGCGCCTTCGTGGCCTTGTAGCGGAACTTCTCAACGAAGGCCTCCAGGCGGCGCATTTCCTCTATCTGGCGCGTGCGTTCAGTGCGCAGGCGCTCCAGGCGCTCTTCGCGCTGCTTCAGGTATGCAGAATAGTTGCCCTTGTACAGGTTCACCTTGCCGTTGTCTATGTCGGCCACCCGGTCGACCATGTTGTCCATGAACGCGCGGTCGTGGCTGACCACGATGACCGTGCCGGCGTACGTGCGCAAAAAGCCTTCCAGCCACCGCACCGATTCCAAGTCCAGGTGGTTGGTGGGTTCGTCTAGCAGCAACACTTCCGGGTTGCGAATAAGCAGCTTCGCCAACGCTATGCGCATCTGCCAGCCGCCAGAAAATTCCGTAGTCAAGCGGCCCATGTCCTGTTCACCGAAGCCCAGGCCAAACAGCACGCTGCGCACCTTGCTTTCCAGCGTGTAGCCGCCCATGTTCTCGTAGGCGTCACGCGCGCGGCCCGCCTGCGCCAGCTGTGCAGGGGTGGGATTGGCGCCCAATTCCGCTTCCAGCTGCTTCAGGCGGCGCTCGGCTTCGATAATTTCGGTCTGGGAGCTAAGGGCCTCTTCGAAGATGGACTGCTCTCCCATTTCGATGGCTTCCTGCTCCAGGTAGCCAATAGAGGCGCCCTTCGCCAGAATGATTTCGCCGGAATCGAAGTCATCCTTACCGCTGACACAGTTCAGCAACGTGGTCTTCCCCGCCCCGTTAGGCCCCACCAGCGCCAGCCGGTCATACTCTTCCAAGCGAACGCACACGTCAGCGAACAGCGTGCGCCCGCCGTAGGACTTCGTAACATGTTCAAGCTGCATAATCATAGGCGTTCATGATAACGCAACTGCTCGGCTCCTCGCGGCGTGGGTAGATTTCTCCACTCCGCGTCCTGCGGACGATCGAGCACGACTACGAAAGCCGTGGCGTGCGCCTTGACGCCTACGTGCGCGACGAGGCCGGCAGGCAGAGGGTCGTATTGAGGACGCACTGCGCAAGAACACCCTATTTCGCCTTCCAGGAGCAGCTGGCAAAAGAGTACGGACTAGGAAAGGCTGTGGAAGGCTTGGCGTAACACCCTGCCTGGATTTAGTAACTACAAAACGAAAAGCCCTGAACTGTTTTACCAGTTCAGGGCTGTGTTTTTGGTGGGCCCTGCCAGATTCGAACTGACAACCAAAGGATTATGAGTCCCCTGCTCCACCGTTGAGCTAAGGGCCCGTGCTTTTGCAGCGAACGCTATTCTGCCACAGCGCGCCTGTTTCCGCAAACGGATTTCGCAAATGGCATCAGTACACCATATGCATGGCTTCACGGACTTCCTGCAGCGTTTGGTCGGCAATTTCGTTCGCGCGGCGGTTGCCTTCGTGCAGCACTTCGTCCACGTACGAACCGCGGGCTTCCAGTTCCGCCCGGCGTTCGCGGATGGGCGCCAGGTACGCGTTCACGCTTTCGGTGACGTACTTCTTCAGCGTGCCGCTGCCGCCATCGCCAATTTCTGCGGCAATGTCGGCCTCCGCACGGCCCGTGCACAGCGCGGCCGTGGTCAGCAGGGCGGAAACGCCTGGGCGATTTTCAGGGTCGAACGTGATGGTGCGGTCGGAATCGGTGCGGGACTTCTTGATCAGCTTGGCGGTTTCTTCCGCAGTGGCCGAAAGCGCGATGGCGTTGCCGTAGCTCTTCGACATCTTGCGACCGTCCAAGCCCGGAATCAGCACCGCTTCGGTCAGCAGGCCTTCAGGTTCGGGGAACACTTTGCCGAAGCGCTCGTTGAAGCGGCGGGCGATGTTGCGCGTCTGTTCGATGTGCGGCAGCTGGTCCTTCCCCACCGGCACCACGTTGCCCTTGCAGAACAAAATGTCGCACGCCTGGTGCACGGGGTAGGTAAGCAGCAGGCCCGTGAGCGCATGGCCGGAAGCTTCCTGTTCGGCCTTCACCGTGGGGTTACGGTGCAGTTCGCTTTCCGTAACCAGTGAAAGGAAGGGCAGCATCAGTTGGTTGAGCGCGGGCACGGCCGAATGGGCGAACACGATGGTCTTTTCAGGATCAATACCGCAGGCCAAGTAGTCTATGACCATGTTTCGCACGTTGTCCTGGATGTTGTCCGTGGAATCGCGGTCGGTAATAACCTGGTAGTCGGCAATCACAATGCGCGTGGTGATGCCAATGTTTTGCATCTTCACGCGCTGCACGATGGTGCCGAAATAATGCCCCAGATGCAGCCTGCCCGTGGGGCGGTCGCCCGTCAGCATGATGTAGTTTTCGGGATGCACCGTCAGGTCGGCCTTGATGGCGTCGCTGCGCTGCTTGCTTGCGTCGAAACTGTCCCCGCTCATAGAAACTCCCTAGTTGTTCGTTTAAAATCACAAGTGCCTATGATAGCAGGAGCCGCCCCGGTTGGCACGAAAGAAAGGTGCATGGCATGCCGCAATCCAGCTTGCCCTTAGAAGTTCAGCAGCACGTGATTGCGCGCTTTGCCGACATGCTGGTGCGCGCCGGCATGTGCCAACAGGTGACCCCCAGCGTGAACGAACAAGACGCCCTTTCGCTGTGCACAACCCCAGGCACGTCGTTCCAGATTGTCCTTTCGCACCAAACGCCCGAAAGCATAACCGTAGACGTAATCAACCAGGTAAGCAGCCTGCAGAACCTTGATCGCGAAGGCGCGCAAGCGCTGTGCGCCAAGCTGCAGCAGGAAATCCCTTACGCGCACTTCATGATGGTGCCCACCATGGGGCACGTGATATGCGAAAGCCATCTGAAGCAAGACGCGCCCGAACAGGGCTTTACGGGCTGTGTTTTGGACCTGATGTGCTTGGCCGGCGCCTTAGGCGACACAGCCCGCCTGCTAACGCCCGACCAAGGCCCCTTCGACGAATCGAAGATAGGCGTGCTGTACATGCTTATTCGCAACGAATTTTTACAGGAGCGGAGGAGCTAGGCAGCCCTCACCTGACCCCTGGTGGTGCCTAGCACATCGAACACAGCATGTTCCAGAAATCAGCAGCGCAACGGCAGGAACGATAGCCAAAATCAATTCAACCACGAAAGCGCCTTTCGTACGATTTTGCAAGCGTGTTCACCTTACACCCAACAGCGATGCGGGGCAATTAGTTCACTTCCTGCCCGCGCGCAACAAAAGCGGCCCGCCGAAGCGGGCCACTGTTTGTCTGCCTGGATAGCATCTGCTGGAGTCACGCCCTACAGCGGGGTGTACATTTCCTTCAGCTTCAGCAAATGGTCGTAGCGCTCCATGGCGGCGCGTTCGTTGCTTGCGAACAGCTCTTCGGCGCGTCCAGGGAATTCGCGGGTCAGGCGGCTGTAGCGTGCCTCGTTCATCAGGAATTCCTGGTAACCGCCCGAAGGTTCCTTGCTGTCCAAAATGAACTTGGAGCCCTTCTGGGCGCGCGGGTCGAAGCGGAACAGGTTCCAATAGCCGCAATCCACGGCCTTCTTCATTTCGGACTGGCAGTTCACCATGCCGCCCTTAATGGCGTGCATCTCACACGGGCTGTAGCCGATGATCAGCGACGGGCCGGGATAGGCTTCCGCTTCCTGGATGGCCTTCAGGGTCTGCGCGGGCTTAGCGCCCATGGCAACCTGGGCCACGTACACATACCCGTAGGTAATGGCAATTTCTGCCAGGCTCTTCTTCTTGATGTCCTTGCCGGCCGCGGCGAACTGGGCAACCTGGCCAATGTTGGACGCCTTAGAAGCCTGGCCGCCGGTGTTGGAATACACTTCGGTGTCGAACACGAAGATGTTCACGTCCTTGCCGGAAGCCAGCACGTGGTCAAGGCCGCCGTAGCCGATGTCATAGGCCCAACCGTCGCCGCCGAAGATCCAGAAGCTCTTCTTGGTCAGGTGGTCCTGGTATTTCAGCATTTCAGCGGCGGTTTCGTTGCCGTCTTCGGCCAGCGCCTTCAGCACGCTTGCGTATTCTTCGGCCGCGCGCTTCGACCCATCGGCATCGTTGCGGTTGTCCAGCCAATCCTGCGCCACTTCCTGATACACCAGGTCAGTGGTGGTCTCGATGATCTTCTTCGTGCCGTTCACCAGGATTTCGCGGGTGGCTTCATAGCCCAGGTACATGCCCAAGCCGAATTCCGCGTTGTCTTCAAACAGGCTGTTCGACCACGCGGGGCCGCGGCCTTCGGCGTTCACGGTGTAAGGCGAAGTGGCCGCCGGGCCGCCCCAAATGGACGAACAACCCGTGGCGTTCGCAATGTACATGCGGTCGCCGAACATCTGCGAAACGATGCGCGCGTACGACGTTTCCGCGCAGCCAGCGCACGAACCGGAGTACTCCAGCAGCGGGTGCTTGAACTGCATGCCGCGCAGCGAAAGGTCCACGGTTTCGGGCTTCACCGTCACGTTGGCGTTGCAGTAGTCGAAGCTTTCCTGCTGCTCGAATTCTTGTTCAGCGGGCGCCATGTGGATGGCGTCGGTCTTGCACATGCCTATGCACACGCCGCAGCCCATGCAGTCCATGGGGCTGACCGCAATGGTGAACTGGTACAGGCCCTTCGCCTTGCCGGCCTTGATGGGCATAAGCTTCGTTTGGGCGGGCGCGTGCTCGGCTTCCTGTTGGTCAAGCGCATACGGACGGATGCAGGCGTGCGGGCACACGAAGGTGCATTGGTTGCACTGGATGCACTTGTCCGGTTCCCACGTGGGGGCCATAACGGCCACGTAGCGCTTTTCGTAGTTGGCCGCGCCCTGTTCGAACTGGCCGTCCACATGGTCCATGAAGGCGGAAACCGGCAGGCGGTCGCCGTCCATGTTGCCTACGGGCTTCATGATCTGGGTGACCTGCTTGACCACCTCTGGGCGGCCGGTCAGCTCCGGCGCAGGCGCGTCATCAGCAGCGTTTGCCCAGGCCGCGGGCACGTCCACCTTCGCAAACGCGGTGGCGCCGGCGTCGATGGCCTTGTGGTTGCAATCCACCACGTCTTGGCCCTTCTTCATGTAGGACTTCGTAGCAGCGTCCTTCATGTACTTGATGGCGTCTTCTTGGGGCAGCACCTTGGCCAGCGTGAAGAAGGCGGACTGCAAAATGGTGTTCGTGCGCTTGCCCATGCCCACTTCGATGGCCAGCTGCGTGGCGTCTATGGTGTACAGCTGGATATTGTTTTCCGCAATGTAGCGCTTGGAAGCGGCATCCAGGTGCGTATCCAGTTCTGCCGCGTCCCATTGGCAGTTGATCATGAACGTGCCGCCGGGCTTCACGTCCTGCACGATGCGCATGCCTTTGCTGATGTAGGACGGGTTGTGGCAGGCCACGAAGTCGGCCTTGTTCACATAGTAGGGGCTCTTGATGGGGCTGTCGCCGAAGCGCAGGTGCGAAACGGTGATGCCGCCGGTCTTCTTGGAGTCGTACTGGAAGTAAGCCTGGATGTACTTGTCGGTATGGTCACCGATGATCTTGATTGAGTTCTTGTTCGCGCCTACCGTGCCGTCACCGCCCAGACCCCAGAACTTGCACTCGATGGTGCCTTCGGCTGCGGTGTTGGGGCAGTTGGCGTCTTCGGGAAGGGAAAGATTGGTCACGTCGTCCACGATGCCGATGGTAAATTCGCGTTTCGGCTGGTCGGCGGCCAGGTTGGCGAACACAGCGAACAGGCTGGAAGGCGGCGTATCCTTGCTGCCCAGGCCGTAACGGCCGCGGGTCACCTGTATGCCGGTAACACTTTCCTGCGCCAGCGCGGTGATCACATCTTGGTACAGCGGCTCACCGGCGCTGCCGGGTTCCTTCGTGCGGTCGAGCACGGCCATCTTCTTGCAGGTGGCGGGGATGGCCTCCACAAAGCGCTTCGTGGCGAAAGGCCGGTACAGGCGCACCTTTATCAGGCCCACCTTTTCGCCGTGGGCGTTCAGGTAATCAATCACTTCTTCGGCCACGTCGCATACGCTGCCCATGGCCACAATCACGCGGTCGGCGTCTTGCGCGCCGTAGTAGTTGAACAGCTGGTAGTTGGTGCCCAGCTTTTCGTTCACCTGCGCCATGCAGCCTTCCACCACGGCCGGGAAGGCATCGTAGTGAGAATTGCAGGCTTCGCGGTGCTGGAAAAAGATGTCACCGTTTTCGTGGCTGCCGCGCATGGCGGGATGGTCCGGGTTCAGGGCATGATCGCGGAAGGCGCGCACGGCGTCCATGTCGCACATGTCCTTTAAGTCTTCGTAGTCCCACACCTGGATCTTCTGGATTTCATGGGACGTGCGGAAGCCATCGAAGAAGTTCAGCACGCTCATGCCGCCCTTGATGGCGGCCAAGTGCGCCACAGCAGAAAGGTCCATGACCTCCTGCACGTTGGTTTCGGCCATCATGGCGAAGCCGGTTTGGCGGCAGGCCATAACGTCGGAATGGTCGCCGAAGATGTTCAGCGCGTGGGTGGAAACCGTGCGGGCGCTCACGTGGAATACGGTGGGCAGCTGCTCGGCCGCAATCTTATACATGTTGGGAATCATCAAAAGCAAGCCCTGGGAAGCCGTGTAGGTGGTGGTCAGGGCGCCGGCGGTCAGCGAACCGTGCACAGCACCCGCGGCGCCGCCTTCGGATTCCATTTCACACACCTGCACCGTGGTGCCGAAAATGTTCTTCCTGCCTTGGGCGGACCACTGGTCAACGTAGTCAGCCATGGGGCTGGAAGGCGTGATGGGATAAATGCCCGCAACCTCGGTGAACGCATAGGAAACATGCGCTGCCGCGTTGTTGCCATCCATCGATTTGAGTTCTCTCATGGGTTTCTCCAATGCTCACAAAATCTCTCGCCTTACAAGAAAACCTAATTTCCTGCTGCAGGTAGCATATCTTTTGATGCACGGGGAAAAAGGACCTAATAGCGCTCTTTTTCGAGTATTGGCGCAAATGAAGGTTGCCAAAGGCAGGAACAAACGTGGCTACTGCCGCTCATCGACGGTGAGCGGCAGGGCAAAGGCATGCGTACGTATAGCTTCGACCAGTGCCCCCGCAGGGACCAGAGTGAAGGAATCTATCCCGGCGCGTAGACCGCTCGCATTGGACGTACGCACGAGCCGCACCCGGGGCGCTGCGCTGGTGGTTTAGGGCAAGGAAAAGGAGGGCAGGCTTGTTGGGGCGTGGACCCTCGCCTTCGGCGACGCGGGGGTTTGCCGGCCGCTGGGTCGCGCGCACGAGGCGCAATGTGGGCGCTACGCTGGGGCTATTAGGCAAAGAAAAGGAGGGCAGGCTTGTTGGGGCATGGACCCTCGCCTTCGGCGACGCACTGCTTTTGCGGCCGGGCGGGGCCGGGTGGCAGGAAAACGCGAAAGTTGGAACGGTTTTCTCGCCGCGTGGCAGCAGAGAGTGAAAGTTGGAACGGTTTCCGGGGAAAGTGGCAGGAGAACGCGAAAGTTGGAACGC
>JAUNIP010000024.1 GCA_030523425.1 Coriobacteriia bacterium | reverse complement strand
GAACCTAGGACTAGTGGCTTAGGCAAGCCGGTCCAAATATTCCACCGCAGCCCCCTCCGTCATGAACGACTGGCAGAAACGCATAACTTCGCCGTCGGATTTGCCCTTGGGGTCGAAGTCGGAACCGCCCTTGCCGCCGCCCATGGGCAACGTGGTCAGGCTGTTCTTGAAAATCTGCTCGAAGCCCAAGAACTTGATCATGGAAAGGTTCACGGAAGGATCTAAGCGCAGGCCGCCCTTGTAGGGGCCAATGGCGCTGTTGAACTGTACGCGCAAGCCGCGGTTCACCTGCACGGTGCCGTTGTCGTCCACCCAAGGGACGCGGAACATCACTACGCGCTCGGGTTCCACGATGCGCTCAAGAATGCCGTTTGCTTCATATTCGGGATGTGCGTCTAACACGGGCTCTAAGGATTCCAAGACTTCGGTAACGGCCTGGATGAACAGGGTCTGCTCCGGGTCTTTCGCCTTCACCTGATCGATGACGCGCTGTGCATAGCTCACTTCGGACCTCCAATTAATAGGGTGATTTCACAACAGGCTGTAATATACGTTTATTTTCACAACGTTTCGCAAAATTTAAACAGTTGGAAACAATAGTGCGGCTTTGCGGTCTGACTTGGCCCGCGGGCGCACGGCTTTGCACATGCGGCGCTTTTCGAGTACCCTGTAAGCATTCAATTGGCGAAAGGGGTTGCTATGACGGATTCCGATTACAAGACCATGCGCAATGTGGGTGGATGGTGCATCGTGTTAGGGACCATCACCATCGTGGCGGGGCTCACCCTTGGCGTGGGTTGCCTGGTGTCCGGCGGCCGCCTGCTAAGCAAGTAAGCCGTGCCTTCTTCAACGTATGACCGTCCTGCACCGTCGCTGCGCAACGCTGCGGGCCATTTCTGCACCATAACCCAGCACAAGCTGCTGGTCATGCGGTTGTGCTGGAAGGTGGGCTTATATAAGCAGGCCCTGCTGCACGACCTGTCGAAGTATGCGCCGGCTGAATTCATGACGGGCGCGCGCTATTGGCAGGGTGACCGTAGCCCTAACGCGGTGGAGCGCGAACGCGAAGGCGTGTCCGGCGCGTGGTTGCACCACAAGGGCCGCAACAAGCACCACTACGAATACTGGATAGACATAGTGGGGAAGGGCAACCACGCCATGGAAGGCAAGCCCATGCCGGTGCGCTACGTGGTGGAGATGTTTTGCGACCGCGTGGCCGCCTGCAAAGTCTACCTTGGCGAAAACTACACGTGCCGCAGCGCCCTGGAATACTATCAGCGCGAAAACAGTGACGTGCCCATTCTGCTGCACCCTGAAGCGCGCGCTCTGCTGGAAGGCATGCTGGACATGTTGGCCGAAGCGGGGGAGGAGCGCACTTTCGCCGCCATCAAGCACCTGCTGGTGCAGCAACGTTAAGGCGAGGACGCTGCGGCGGCTGGCTTGTCTTATACTTTCCCTATGGACCCATTCGACCACACCAACTTTGCCTCTGCCGGGGGCACTACCCGCCTGACGGGCGAAGGTGAGCCGCGGCTTCCCGAATCGGAAGCGGCTTGTGCGCGCGCTGAAACCATGCAGGAGAAAATCGCCCGCATCAAGGCGGAGCTCAACCATGTGCCGCCGCTGCCGGGCGTGTACCTGTGGAAAGACGCCGCGGGCCAGGTCATTTACGTGGGCAAGGCCAAGCAGCTGCGCGCTCGCATGCGCCAATACGTGAACTTCCAAGACGACCGCGCGAAGATTCCGCTGCTGGTAGACCAGATTGATTCCTTCGACTACATAGTGGTGGAAAACGAACACGAGGCGCTGGTGTTGGAGCACAACCTTATCAACCAGCATTCCCCGTACTTCAACGCGGACTTCAAGGACGACAAGTCGTATCCCTTCATAGCGCTGACCAAGGAAGATGTGTTCCCCGCCATCAAATACACCCGAGAAAAGCACAAGCCCGGCACGAAGTATTTCGGGCCCTACACCAACAGCCGCGCCGCGCGGGACATGGTGGACATCGTGCGCAAGGTGGTGCCCATTTGCGCGGCCAGCTGCGCGGACTGGCGCAGCTTGAACCGCCGCGCCCAAGCGGGCGACCTTTCGCTGTTTCTGGGCGAAGAAGGCACGCGCCCGTGTTTTGACTGCCACGTGGGGTTAGGCCCCGGCGCCTGCTGCGGGCGCATAACGCCGGCCGACTACGCGCAAAACGTGCGACGGGTGGAGCGCTTCTTGGCGGGCACCCGCCGCGAATTCTTGGACGAACTGCGCGCAGACATGCAAGAAGCTGCCGCTGACCTGGACTTCGAACGCGCCGGCCGCATAAAGGCACGCATCGAAACCATCACGGGCTTGGAAGACCGCCAGCACGCCGTGAGCGCTCACAACCTGAACGCCGACGTGGTGGGCATCTTCCGCGACTTCGGCGTGGCGGGCGTGCAGGTGCTCATCATCCGCGAGGGCCGTATCATCAACAACAACGAATTCATCCTGAATCGCGGCTCCGACGTGCCCACCGACGACTTGCTGCACATGTTCTTGCTGCGCTACTACAGCACCACCACCAGCATTCCCCACGAAGTGATAGTGCGGCAGCTGCCCGAAGACGTGGAGGGCACCCAGGCGTGGCTGACCGAAAAGCTGGCCAGCCCCCACGGCGCGAAGGTGCGCCTGACCGCGCCTGCGAAAGGTGAAAAGGCAGACCTGCTTTCCATGGCCGAAACGAACGCCCAGCATGCCTTGGCCCGCTACAAGGTGCGCACGAACTACGACGACAAGCGCACGAACCAGGCCTTGCTGCAGCTTGAAAGCGCGCTGGCACTAGATGCGCCCCCCATGCGCATAGAATGCTTCGACATCTCCACCATCCACGGTTCCTACACCGTGGCTTCCATGGTGGTGTTCACCGGCGGCGTGCCGGACAAAAACCAATACCGCCGCTTCAAGATAAAAACCCCGCTTGACGAAGCGAACGATTTCCTGAGCATGCAGGAAGTAATGCGCCGGCGCTACAGCCCGCAGCGCATGGCCGACGAACGCTTCGGCAGCAAGCCCGACCTGATCATCTTGGACGGCGGCAAGCCCCAACTAACGGCTGCCTTGGCCATGTTTGACGAATTGGGCATCCAAGACATTGCCATCTGCGGCTTGGCCAAGCGCGACGAAGAGCTGTTCGTGCCTTGGCAGGAAAGCGGCCCGGTGGTGCTGCCCGGCGGCAGCGCCAGCCTGTATTTGGTGAAGCAGGTGCGCGACGAGGCCCACCGCTTCGCCATCACGTTCCACCGCGAACTGCGCGGCAAGGGCATGACTGCTTCAGTGCTTGACGACGTGGCGGGCTTAGGCCCTGTGCGCAAGAAGGCGCTGATGAAGCACTTCAAAAGCTTCAAGGCCCTGCGCGCGGCTTCGCTGGAAGAAATTCTTGCCGCGAAAGCAGTGCCTTATGACGTGGCCGTTGAGCTTCACCTGGTGTTGGGGCAGTATAATACGGAAATAGAACAAGGCCCTTTGGGCGAAGATGCACCCGCAACGAATCTCGCGCAGGTTTCCCCGGACGCCGCGCCGAACAGTTAGGAGATGCGCATGAGCGATTCCTTGGTTTCCCCCGACCAGCTGACCAATGAAACCTTAGAGTCCAAGGACCTGAAAGGCCTGCCTTCCTTGGTTATCCTTACGGGCATGAGCGGCGCCGGCCGCACCGAAGGCATGCACGTATTCGAGGACCTGGGTTACTTCTGCATAGACAACCTGCCTGCCAGCCTGATCACCCAGGTGCTAGACCTTACGCACCAAGGCACCGAAGACGAAACGCGCGTGGCCGTGGTATGCGACACGCGCAACCGGGCCTATTTCGGCAGCATCAACGAACAGCTGCAGGCCATCAAGGACCGCGGCATTGACTATTGCATAGTGTTTTTAGATGCCGCCGACGACAAGCTGGTTTCGCGCTATAAGTCCAGCCGCCGCCGGCACCCGCTGTGCGACGACGGCATGACCATAGGCCAAGGCATCCAGCTGGAACGCAGCCTGCTGTACAACCTGCGTGAAGCGTCCCACCACGTCATAGACACCACCGACATGCTGCCCCAGCAGCTGCGCACCACGCTACGCGGGCTGTTCGCTTCCGGCGAAGAACGCGAAGGCTTGGCGGTTTCGGTGTATTCGTTCGGGTTCAAGCACGGCGCCGCGCTAGATGCCGACATCGTGATTGACGTGCGCTTCCTTCCGAACCCCTATTGGGATCCCGACCTGCGCAAGCTCACAGGCTTAGACGCCCCGGTGCGTGACTTCGTGATGTATCGCACCGAAACGGAAGAATTCTTGGCGAAGTGGAAGGCGCTGTTGGATACGCTGATGCCGGGCTATGTGCAGGAAGGCAAACAGCAGCTGGCCATAGCCGTGGGCTGCACGGGCGGTCAGCACCGCAGCGTGGCGTTGGCCGAAGCCACGGGGGATTACCTGAAGTCGCAGGGATACCGCGTCAGCGTGGCTCATCGCGATCTGAAGCTGGCGAATGTGCGGGGTTAGCCTGATGGATGACGTTTGCACCCAGGCATCCGATCCCCTGAAAGCCGTTGTTATCGGCGGCGGCTCGGGTTCGCCTCTTTCCATAAAAGCGCTGCTGGCCATGGGCTTGGAAGTGGATTCCGTGGTGGCCATGGCCGATGACGGCGGCAGCACCGGCCTTCTGCGCGATGTGGCCAACGTGACCGCCCCCGGCGACATCCGCAAGAACCTGGTGGCCATGGCGCAAGACCCCACCGATCCCTTCTGCAAGGCCTTCCGCACGCGCTTCCAGTTTGCGGACAACCACACGCTGGGCAACCTGATGTTGGTGGCGCTGGAAGAATGCACGGGGTCGTTCCCGGAAGCCATCCGCATTTGCGCCGAACTGCTGCACGCGCGCGGCAACGTGTATCCGTCCACGCTGTGCCACGTAAACATGGGCGCTTCCACGCGCGACGGCCGCACGCTGGAAGGGCAGGCGGCCGCGTGCCATGCGAATGCCGCCCTAGAGCGCGTGTGGCTGGACTCCAAACAGACCCTGGAAGCCTACGAACCGGCGCTTGCGGCCATCCGCCAGGCGAACCTGGTGGTGCTAGGCCCAGGCAGCCTGTACACGTCCATCATTCCCAACCTGTTGGTGCCTGGTGTGGTAGATGCCATCCGCCAATCCCAGGCGTCCACGGTGTTTGTGAGTTCCGTGGCCGACGTGCAGGGCGAAACCTGGGGTCTGACCGCGCGGGAACACCTGCAGGCGCTGCTTGACCATGGCATGGAAGGCCTGGTGCACTACATGTTGGTGCATGTTCCCACCCAAGACATGCCCAACACCGGCACGCGCACCGTAACCTTTCAGCAAGAAGACATAGATGCCATCCATAACGCGGGCACGGTGGTGCTAGCGCGCGATCTTGCCGACCATCAAGCCCCCACGCGCCACAACGCGCAAGCCCTGCAAGCCGCCTTGGGGGAGGTGCTTTCCCTGTGTCGTTCACGCAGGAAGTAAAAAGCGAGCTGTCCCGCGTGGAACCCACGTGTTCCCACTGCGAACGGGCTTTGTTGGCCGCGTTGGTGCGCGTGGAAGGCACGCTGGGGCTGGCAGGCAAGGGCGCCTACCGGTTGGAGGTTTCCACCGATGTGGCCGAAAGCGCGAAGCTGGTGCACACGCTTGTGCGCAAGCTGTACGGCCTGCAGACCCAGCTGAGCTTTCGCCGCAGCGTGCTGCATTCCACGCTGAATTATCTTATAGAGGTGCCCAACCAACCGGGGCTGGAAGGCGCCTTGGTGGACTTGGGCGTTTTGAAGCCCGAAGGCGGCTTGGAAATGGGCATTCGTCCCAGTATCACCGAAAAGCTGTGCTGCGCTAGCGCCTATGTGCGTGGCGCGTTTCTGGGCAGCGGGTTCGTTTCCAACCCCCATGGCGAATTCCACTTCGAAATGACGGTGGAAAACCAGCAGCTGGCGGAAGACCTGGTGGCGCTCATGGCGCTGAAGGACATCAACGGCCGCATCACGCAGCGGCGCAATGCGTATGTGGTGTATCTGAAAAGCGGGCAGGGCATCACCGACTTCCTTGCGTTTGCCGGGGCCCACACCTGCGCGTTGGCCATGGAAGAGCAGCGCGTCATCAAAAGCGTGCGCAACGACGTGAACCGCTCCATCAACGCGGAGGTTTCCAACCAGCGCAAGGCTTCGAATGCCGCGGTTGACCAGGTGTTCGCCATTCGCCGCGTGCTGCAGGAATACGGGGTGGACAACCTGCCGCCCGCTTTGCAGGAAGTGTGCCGGCTGCGTGCGCGCTACCCGCAGGCAACGCTGAAGGAGCTGGGAGAAATGGCCAATCCGCCGCTTTCGAAGTCCGCGGTGTATCATCGCATCAGGCGCATTGAGGCCATGGCGGAACAACTGCAAGAATAGGGGATAACCGCAGGAAGCTGTTCTGCATAAGCGCACATGTTGGAGTAGAATGGGATTGTTTCAAGTTTGTTAGCAATACTGCTGGCAAAACAAAGACGTTTATACCGGGCCGGAAGGTGTGGCCCGTGTGTGTGAGGTATCTATGAAAGGAGATACACATGGCAATTAGGGTTGGTATTAGCGGTTTCGGTCGCATCGGTCGTTTGGTGTTCCGCGCCATGGCGAATGACCCCCGTTTCGAGGTTGTTGCCGCTAACGACCTGACGAAGTTGGAGGCCATCGCCCATCTGCTTCATTACGATTCAGTTCACGGCGCGTTTTTCCAGAACGTAGAGATTGTGGATGACGGTTTTGTGGCCGACGGCCATTATGTGAAGGCGCTGTGCGAGCGCGACCCGCACAACTGCAATTGGGGCGATCTGGGCGTTGACCTTGTCATCGAATCCACCGGCGTGTTCCGCGACCGCGAAAAGGCCAATTGGCACATCGAGGCCGGCGCCAAGAAGGTGCTGATCACCGCTCCCGCCAAGGACGAAGACATCACCATCGTCATGGGTGTGAACGACCAGCTGTATGACAAGGACAAGCACAATATTGTTTCCAACGCTTCCTGCACCACCAACTGCTTGGCTCCGGTTGCCAAGGTGCTTATGGATAACTTCGGCATCAAGCGCGGCATGATGAATACCGTGCATGCCTACACCAACGACCAAAAGATTTTGGACCTGACCCACAAGGACCTGCGCCGCGCCCGCGCCGCTGCCCTGTCTATCATTCCCACCACCACCGGTGCCGCCCGCGCCGTTTCGCTGGTGCTGCCGGAATTGAAGGGCAAGCTGGACGGCTTTGCCACCCGCGTGCCGGTGCCCGACGGTTCCATGGTTGACTTCACGGTCGAACTGGGCCGCGAAGTGATTGCCGAAGAAATCAACACTGCCATGAAGACCGCCGCAGAAGGCCCCTTGAAGGGTATCCTGGGCTACACCGAAGACCCCATCGTCTCCATTGACGTGGTGGAAGACAAGCGCTCTTCGATCTTCGACGCCGGCCTGACCCAGGTTTTGGGTGGCCGTTCCGACATGGTGAAGGTTGTTTCTTGGTACGACAACGAATGGGGTTACTCCAACCGCGTTAAGGACCTTGCCGCCATCATGTTCTAAACATGCTTTTTCGGTGCCCGGGGCCAAATGCCCCGGGCACTGCCATCTTATCAGCCCTGACCAAAGGAGCCCTTTCATGGCCGATATCAAATCTATTGACCAACTTGATGCCGCCGGCAAGCGCGTGATAGTGCGCGTAGACTTCAACGTTCCGTGCAAGGAAGGCGTGGTCACCGACGACACGCGCATCCGCGCCGCCCTGCCAACCATAAAAGCGCTGCTGGCCCAAAACGCCAAGGTGATACTCATGAGCCACCTGGGCCGCCCTGCTGGTACCGGCTTTGAAGAAGCGTATTCGCTGAAGCCTGCAGCCGACCACTTGGCGAAGCTGATTGACGCGCCGGTGCAGTTTGCCTCTGACACTGTGGGAGAAGATGCCCAGGCCAAGGCTGCCGCGCTGGAAGACGGCACCGTGTTGGTGTTGGAAAACCTGCGCTTCGACAAGCGTGAAAAGAAGAACGATCCTGCCTTTTCGCAAGAGCTGGCAAACCTGGCCGAAGCGTATGTGAACGACGCTTTCGGCACGGCGCACCGCGCCCATGCTTCCACGGCTGGCGTGGCGGCGCTTTTGCCGGCGTACGCGGGCTACCTTATGTTGAAGGAAGTGGGCACGCTCACCGGTATGCTGGAACAGCCGAAGCGCCCGTTTGTGGCCATTCTGGGCGGTTCGAAGGTGTCCGACAAGATAAAAGTGATAGACGCGCTGATGGACAAGTGCGACACGCTGATTATCGGCGGCGGCATGTGCTTCACGTTCTTGCTGGCCCAAGGATATGCCGTGGGCACCAGCCTAAAGGAAGAAGACTGGGTGGAGCGCGCGGCTGCCATGATGGAAAAAGCCCAGGCCAAGGGCGTGAAGCTGCTGCTTCCCACCGATGTGGTGGTGGCCGATGCCTTCGCTGACGATGCCCGCAAGGAAACGGTGGCGGCAGATGCCATCCCGGCCGACATGATGGGCTTAGACATTGGCCCGGAAACCGCGGCGGCTTACGCGGCTGCCATAGCCGAAGCGCGCACGGTGTTCTGGAACGGCCCCATGGGCGTGTTCGAGATGCCCTCTTACGAAGCGGGCACGAAGGCCGTAGCCGAAGCGGTGGCGGCGAACGCCGAAGCCGACACCATCATCGGCGGCGGCGATTCGGTGGCTGCGGTGAACAAGTTCAACCTGGCCGACAAGATGACCTTTATTTCCACAGGTGGCGGCGCTTCCATGGAACTGGTGCAAGGCGAAGCTTTGCCTGGCGTGGAAGCACTGCGATAGGAGGTGCGCTATGGCACGCAGATTGATGATTGCCGGCAACTGGAAGATGAACAACACCTACGCCGAAGCGGTGGTGCTGTGTCAGCATATTTCGAATAATTTCTGCAAGGAATGGGACGACTGCGTGGATACCGTGGTGTGCCCGCCTGCCATAGACCTGAAAGGCGTGTGGGGCGTGTTCGAATTCGATAACATGCCCATTTCCGTGGGTGCCCAAAACGTGCATTGGGAGCCTTCGGGCGCCTTCACAGGCGAAATCTCCACGGGCATGCTGAAAGAAATTGGCTGCCAGTATTGCATCATCGGCCATTCCGAGCGCCGCACGCTGTTCGGCGAAACGAACGAACAGGTGAACTTGAAGCTGAAGGCCTTGTTGGAAGCGGGCATTGCGCCCATTGTGTGCGTGGGCGAATCGCTGGAAGTGCGCGACGCCGGCACCACCGACGAATTCGTGTGCGCTCAGGTGCGCGCTGCCTTTGCCGGCGTTGACGCAGGCAAAGCCAAGCAATGTGTGGTAGCCTATGAGCCCATTTGGGCCATCGGCACCGGCCGCACGGCTACGCCCGAACAGGCCCAGGAAGTGTGCGCCGCCATTCGCGCCACGCTGACGGATATGTATGGAGCCGAAGCGGCAGAAGCCATGCGCGTGCTGTACGGCGGTTCCATGAACCCCGGCAACGTGGAGGCCTTGGTGGCCCAGGACGACATTGACGGCGGCCTGATTGGTGGCGCTGCCCTGAAGGCCGAATCCTTCATCGACTTGGTGAAGGCGGCCTATGCGCAGGCGCGCAAGTAGGCGTTTTCGCCGTTGCAGTTGGAAAAGAGACAGTGTGAATAAGCGGAACATGACATTACCGGCGTGCCTGATCATCATGGACGGGTACGGCTTGGCGCCGGCGGGGGAAGGAAACGCCATCAGTTTGGCGGACACCCCGTGTTTGGACAACGTGCTGAACTACCGCCCGCATACCCAGTTGCAGGCTTCAGGCGAAGCTGTGGGCTTGCCGGAAGGGCAAATGGGCAATTCCGAGGTAGGGCACTTAAACATTGGCGCCGGGCGTGTGGTGTTCCAGGAGCTCACGCGTATCAACAAGGCTTGCGCGGACGGTTCGCTGAATGCCAACCCTGTGCTGCAATCTGCGTTCCAGCAGGCCTGCAAGCCGGGCGCAACCCTGCATTTCATGGGGTTGCTTTCCGACGGCGGCGTGCATTCCAACAACCAGCACCTGTATGCCCTTATGCGCATGGCCGCCGAAATGGGCGTGCCGCGCGTACGCGTGCACTGCTTCATGGACGGCCGCGACGTGCCGCCTTCAAGCGGTGCGGGATACGTGGAAGAATTGGCAGATAAGGTTTCGCAGTATTCCTCAGAGGCGTGCGATATGGCCATTGCCAGCATTTCCGGCCGCTATTACGCCATGGACCGCGACAATCGCTGGGACCGTGTGCAGAAGGCCTACGAAACCATGGTGTGCGGTGCCAATTTCGCCAGCGGCGTGGCGCCGGTGGAAGCCATGCAGAGCTCTTACGCTGCGGGCGTGACCGACGAATTCGTGGTGCCGGTGGCCTTAGATGAGCGGGGAGTGCGCGACGGCGATTCGGTGGTGTTCTTCAACTTCCGTCCCGACCGTGCCCGCGAAATAACCCGCGCGTTCGTGTGCCCAAACTTCGATGGTTTTTCGCGGGAGCGCACCGTGCAGGTGAACTTCGTGTGCTTGACCGAATACGACCCCACCATTCCCGCACCGGTGGCCTTTGCCAAGGAATTCCCCGAAAACGTGCTGGCAGACGTGGTGGCGGCCAGCGGGCTTGCCCAGTACCACATTGCCGAAACCGAAAAGTACGCCCACGTGACGTTCTTCTTGAACGGCGGCGTGGAAGCGCCCAAGGAAGGCGAGGTGCGCAAGCTCATAAACAGCCCGAAGGTGGCCACTTACGACCTGCAGCCCGAAATGAGCGCCCCGGCTGTGGCCGACGCCTTGATGGAAGCCATCGACGCCGATGAGGCGGACGTGTACGTGGTGAACTTCGCCAATTGCGACATGGTGGGGCACACCGGTGTCATCCCTGCCACCATAGAAGCCGTGGAAGCGGTAGATGCCGGCGTGGCGAAGGTGCTTGGCGCGCTTGAGCGCCGACGCGGCATGGCACTGCTGACGGCCGACCACGGCAATGCTGACAGGATGATAGCCGAAGACGGTTCGCCGCACACGGCGCACACCACCGCCCCGGTGCCCTTAGCGCTCATAGACTACAGCGGCAATGGCTACCAGCTTGATGGCACGCAAGGCGCGCTGTGCGACTTGGCGCCTACGCTGCTGGATATGATTGGCATTGCCATTCCTGAAGAAATGACGGGTAGAAGCTTGCTAAAGCGACCATAAATGGCTAAACTTTACAAGCTGTGCGTTTAGATGCATGTAATGGTGAAATAGAAAGGGATGCGCTTTGAGTCCTCTGTGCATAATCTTCGTTATTCTGCTGGTCCTTTCCGGCATCGGCCTTATCGTGTTCATTCTGCTGCATTCCGGCAAGGGCACCGGCATCAATGACATGATTGCAAGCTCGGTGTATTCGTCTCAGACGGGTACTAGCATCGTTGAGAAAAACCTGGACCGCATCACTATCATTTGCGCGGTGGTGTTCCTGGTTTCTGTGCTGGTGCTTATGCTCATTTACCCGCAAGGGTCCATTGGAGCGTAAGCATTCTTGCTCCACGCTGCGCATTTCTGGTAGAATGCACAGCGCTTCTTTTCGTCGGAGTGGTGGAACGGCAGACACGCTAGCTTGAGGTGCTAGTGCCCGAACAGGGCGTGCGGGTTCAAATCCCGCCTTCGACACCAACACAACATCGACCCCTTCGGGGGTCGATTTTTTATGCAATAAAGCAGGGGAATGCGATTGTGAGGAAGGTTGGAGGCGACGCCCGGATTCGAACCGGGGGTGAAGGCTTTGCAGGCCTCTGCCTTACCACTTGGCCACGTCGCCATTTCAAGAAAATGGCCGGCTGAACAGGACGTCTAACCGGCCACTAACATGCAATGGAGCGGACAACGGGGTTCGAACCCGCGACCCCCACCTTGGCAAGGTGGTGCTCTACCAGCTGAGCCATGTCCGCGTCGCGAGAATGTATAATACCGCGCGTGTGCGAAGATTGCAAGGGAAACTTGAGGATTTTTTTAAGTTGACAGTGTCCCTTGTTCTGGTAACATAACCACTTGCCCGCGCGCCGCGCAGGGTTTTTCGGGCGTTTAGCTCAGGGGGAGAGCGCTTCCCTGACACGGAAGAGGTCACAAGTTCAAATCTTGTAACGCCCACCACAAAGTTTGGCCGCAGCACTTGCTGCGGCCTTTTTTATGCGGTTACGCGCACGCTTACGAAGTAGGCGGTGTCGGGCAGGTTCTTGATGCTGTAGATGTCGGAAAGCAGCGCCACGGAAACACGCCACACGCTATCGCCCAGTTCGGTGGACACCACGCCGGTGCTGTAGGTATTGCCCGATTCGTCCACGCCGGAGTCAACCACCAAGTCTTCGGTGTAGCCTTGCAGCGTCAAGGCGTTTTGCAGGGCCGCGGTTGGGCTTCCGCTGGCGAAGTCGGCGTAGCGCAGGCGCATGGCTGTGCCGTCGTCCCGGTTCACGCTGAAACGCCACGCGCCAATCAGCGTTTGAGCGGCGGTAAAGGCGCCTATGGTGGGATCGGCGTCTTGGAACACCGTCAGCGTTTGCTCCGGCGTCACACCTTCGTTCACCTTCGCCACATCCACCGTGTCGGTGTTTTCGCCCGAACGGGGCAAATCGGTAAGCACAGCGCCTGTTTCTTCCAGGGCGGTTATGCAGGGAATGTCATCGAAGGCCAGGTAGTTGGCAACCACAGGCACATTCAGGGAAGGTGAGGCGGCCACCAGTTCCTGCACGCGCGCCTTTTCGTTTTCAGCGGCGTGCAGTACGTTGGCGCTGAAGGCGTTGATGGCGAAATACCCGATGACACAACCTGCTGCCAGCAGCAACACGAACACGATAAGCAACGGGCCGCGGATGGATTGGGGCCGCAGCAGCACGCTGCCATCGGGGTATTTGATAGGCCCGCCGGCGGCCTGCTGGGTGAATTGTTCGTTGTTCGCCATACCAAACGCTCCTGTCGGAAAAGTGTGCACGCACAGATTGTAGCATTTGCTATTCTTTTGGGCGGTGTGCTAGGGTACACCAAACTTGTTTGGAGGCACAGCAACGTGGACCTTTCTATTTTTCTGACAGCAGAGGCATGGATCAGCTTGGTTACGCTGGTCTTCCTTGAGATAGTGCTGGGTGTGGACAACCTGGTGTTCATCACCATCACGTCTAACCGCCTTGCGCCCGAAAAGCAACATCTGGGCCGCAGGCTGGGCCTGGCGGGCGCATTGGTGTCGCGCTGCATCTTCCTGTGTTTTGCCAGCTTCTTGGTGCATCTGGTGGACCCGCTGTTTTCCGTTTCGGTGGGGCCTGTGCAGTTTCATCCCAGCATCCGCGACCTGATCATGCTGTTCGGCGGCATCTATTTGATCTACAAGGGCATTGTGGAGCTGAAAGACGTGCTGGGCCTGGCAGAAGAACGCGAAAAGCTGGAGCAAAGCGCTTCGGCCGGCGAAGAACACCGCTCAAGCTACAAGCGCATAGGCCTGCCGCGGGCGGTGGCCACCATCATGGTGATGGACATAGTGTTCAGCATCGACAGCGTCATTACGGCGGTAGGCTTGGCGCAGCACCTTATTATTATGATTCTGGCCGTCATGATTGCCGTCTTTCTGATGATGGCCTTCATCGACCAGGTTTCGAATTTCATCAACAGTCATCCTGAAATGAAAATTTTGGCGCTGTTCTTCATCATGGCCATTGGCGTTTTGTTGTTGCTGGAAGGCTTTGAAATCAATTCCGGCATCAGGATATTGGATATGTACGCAGAAAAACTGGCGGTCTACTTCGCCATGGTGTTTTCCTTTGCTGCCACCTGCCTGCAGCTTCGCTACAAGAACAACCTGGCGAAGCTGGAAGCAGAATCCGGCAGGCACCTGGACGATTAGCGGGCAAGCGCGGGGTTAGGCCTGGATGTGCTGCTGGGCCAAGGGCACATCGGCAAACAGCTTGTAGCCCGATTCCGACACCACCATCTTCACGGCGCGCGGAAGCACGCGCACGGTGAAAGGCGTGGTCAGTTCCGTCACTTCGCCGTCGTATTGCGTAAAAAGCGGTGGGTCGGCCACAATGGTGGCTTCCCGCACGCGATGGATTTCCAGGTCGGGGCGGTCGGGGAAGCTGCCGTCGCGGTCTAGCAGCACGGCGCCTACGGTGGGCAACAGCCCTATGGCATTGGGGGCCTTCAGTACCACAACGTCTAGCATGCCGTTGCGCGGCTCGTTGGTGTGCGTGACCGACATGTCGAATTGGATCTTCGAGAAGTTCACGATAAGCACGCCTACGCCTTCGCTTTCCACAGAAACGCCGTCAAGCGTCATGAGGAAACGAGAGTGCTGGGGCGTTAGGTTGGTGGCCGCCGCGCCGAAGTAGGCCAAGGGGCCTAAGTGGCGCTTGGCGGGCTTTGCGCCCTTCATGATGGTGGCGTCATAGCCTGCCCCTGCCATGATGCCGAAGCCGTACTTGCCGCCCTGGATTTCGAATTCGCCCAGGTCGAAGTCGAGCATCTTGCCCGTGCGCGCCAGCTTGGCCAAGGCGTGCACTTCGTTGGGCAGATCCAGGTTCAAGGCAAGCAGGTTGGCGGTGCCGGAAGGGAAGGGCAGCACCGGCGTGTTGGTATAGGCCAGCGCATAGCACACCGTGGCCACCGTTCCGTCGCCGCCGCTTGCCACCACCAGGTCGAACTGGTTTGCGTCCGTCAGGAAGGTGCGCAGATCAGAGGTCCCATCGGTTGATCGCACCACCACTTCGTCGCCGTCTTTGGCCATCACACGCACGAAATCGAAGATGGCGCCGTCTTGGTAGCCCGATGCCAGATTATTGATGATGAGCAGTCTCACTTATCGCCTCCTGTTTGGCGCACGATTCATTACAGTGAGTCTATAATAAGTTTGAAAGATTTGAGTGCCTAAGTTTGCGGGCACGGAAAAATGATTGGCGCAGAATAGGACGCTTGCTTTGTACATAGACACCCAACAAGCACTGCTTGGTTTCATAGAGCGGGCCCAAAACAGCCCGGTGCTGGCCATAGACACCGAATTTCTGCGCGAGAAGACCTACTACGCGAAGCTGTGCTTGCTGCAGATGGCCACCGAAGACGAAGTGGCCATAGTTGACCCCTTCGCTGTTTCCGACCTAGGCGTGCTGGCGGATCTGTTCATGGATGCGAAGGTGACCAAGCTGTTCCATGCGGCAAGCCAGGACTTGGAAATTCTGTATCGCGAAGTGGGCGTGATGCCGTTTCCGGTGTTTGACACCCAGGTGGCGGCCGCGCTGATGGGGCACACCCAGCAGATTGGATATGCCAGCTTGGTCAGCGCCGAATGCGGCGTGCAGCTGAAGAAGGCCGATTCCTTCACCGACTGGAGTCGGCGCCCCTTGGCCCCTAGCCAGGTGCGCTATGCCGCCGACGATGTGATCTACCTGCCGAAGCTGTATGCCAAGATGACCAAGCAGCTTAAAGACGCCGGCCGGCTGCATTGGCTAGACGAAGACTTCGCCGAGCTTGCCAACCCCGATCGCTATCTTTCCGACCCGCGGGAGCGGTTTCGCCGCCTGAAGCGCGTGAACTGCCTGAACCGCAAGCAGATGGCCGCCGCACGGGAAGTGGCCGCTTGGCGCGAAGAGCGCGCCCAGATGCGCAATGTGCCGCGGAAATGGATTATGACCGACGAGCAGCTGGTGGAAGCCTGCAGGCGCGAAGCCCACAGCATCGACGAGCTGTTCATGGTGCGCGGCATGCGCGACAGGCTTTCCACCAAAGACGCGCGCACGGTGGCCGATATTATGAGCAAGGCCCTTTCCTTGCCGCCGAGCGATTGGCCCGAGCTTGCCAAGAGCAGCCGCAATGAACGCAATGTGGATGCGGAATTGGATTTGATGTTGGCCTTGGTGCGCAAGAGGGCGCAAGAACAAGGCATTGCCATGCAGACCCTTGCAAGCCACGACGACTTGACGGCCTTGGCGCGCGGCCATCGCAGGGGCTTGGCGCTGATGAAAGGCTGGCGCAGAGAACTGATAGGCAACGAACTGGTGCAGCTTCTGGAAGGGCGCCTGTGCCTGTATCTGGGCGAAGAGGGCCTGGTCGTGAAGCCTTGGGTGGGCCGCTGATGGGGCGCGTTCAGGACACGTGGGACGACCAGTTTTCCTTCGGAGGCGAATCTTTGCAGCCCGCACAACCCGTCGAGCAGGAAAAACCCCCGGCGCTCAGCGTTTCGGCTGCCATGCAGCTGGCAAAAGGAGCGCTTGAGAACGTGAGCATCCGCCTGGTGGGCGAAGTGAGCGAAGTCAGCAACAAGCCCGGATACAAGGCGGTGTATTTCACCGTGAAAGACCAAGCGGCTTCCTTGCCGTGCATGATGTGGCAAAACCGCTATAAGTCCAGCGGTGTGGACATGCGCGTGGGCCAGCTGGTGGAACTGACCGGGCGCTTCACACTGTACGCGGCGAAGGGCCGCATGAACTTCGATGTGTTTTCGCTTACGTTGGCCGGGGAAGGCAACCTGCGCATGCAGGTGGCCCAGCTGGCGCGCAAGCTGGAGGCCGAAGGCCTTACAGACGCGCAGCGCAAGCGTGCGCTTCCGCTGTACCCGCAGCGCATTGGCGTGGTTACCAGCCCGCGCGGGGCCGCGGTGCACGACGTGCTGCGCACCCTGCGCCGGCGCTTCCCGGTGGCGCGCGTGTTGCTGGCGGGCGTGGCCGTGGAAGGCGCATCGGCTGCGAAGGGCATTGTGGCCGGTATTGACTGTGTGTGCCAGGCCGGCGCCGAAGTGGTGCTGGTGGTGCGCGGCGGCGGGTCTTTCGAGGATTTGATGCCGTTCAACGACGAGCAGCTGGCGCGGGCCATTGCCGCCTGCCCCGTGCCGGTGGTGACGGGCATCGGGCATGAACCCGACACCAGTATTGCCGACTTGGTGGCCGATCGCCGGGCTTCCACGCCTACGGCGGCGGCCGAAGCGGTCAGCCCCGGGGCCGCCGAGCTGCGCCAAACGCTTGATGCCAGCAAGGAACGCCTGCACGGCGGCCTTTCCCGGCGTCTGGAGCGCAGCAGGCTGGTGCTTCAGCGCTATGCCGACCGCCCGCTTATGAAGGACCCCGCCTACCTGTACGCCGCCGAAGCCCAGGCGCTTGACCATGCAGCGGCGCGCTTGTCTGCCGCCATCCCCAATGTGCTGGCGCGTGACAAGGCTTCCTTGGCGCTTTCGTCTGACCGCTTGAAGGCGGTGGGGAAGGGCCTGGTTGGTGGCCATGCGGCGCAAATGGCCGTGGCGGCCGCGCGCCTGCAAGACCTTTCGCCCCTTACCATTTTAGGGCGCGGATATGCCATTGCGCGTAGTGAGGACGGCGCCGTGGTTGGCAGCGTGCGTGCCGTAGAGCCCGGCGACAACGTGACCGTTTCGGTTTCAGATGGTTCCCTGCAGTGCCGCGTGACAGACATTTTGCCTGCCAGCGGCGCCTCTGCTTAGAAAGGATTGCATAATGGACAACGAAACCCCCCTTGACCAGCTAAGCTTTCGCGAAGCCATGGCCGAGCTGGACAGCATCATAGCGGTGCTGGAAAGCAACACGCTGGAATTGGAAGACAGCCTGAAAAGCTACGAGCGCGGCGTGGGCCTGCTGGCCAGCCTGCAGAAGCGCTTGGACGCCGCCCAGCTGAAGGTGGACACTCTAATGGGCGAACTGCAGCCCGAAGTGTCCGCCGAACAACAGGACTCCACGCTTTCCTAAAGGAAGGCGCGTTCACGCATACTTGGTTGCACACAGAAAGGAACCACCATGAGCGATTGTTTGTTTTGCAAGATTGCGGCGGGGGAGATTCCGTCCACGAAGGTGTACGAGGACGACCGGGTGCTGGCCTTTGAGGACTTAAACCCCATGATGCCCGTGCACACCCTGATCATCCCGAAGAACCACTACGACAACATTGCTGATAACATCCCCGACGACGAAATGGGATATCTGTTCAACACCGTGAAGAAGGTGGCCGACATCAAAGGCGTAACCAAAAGCGGTTTCCGCGTTACGGTGAACACCAACGACGACGCCTGCCAGTCGGTGCATCATGCGCACATCCATGTGCTTGGCGGCGGCAAGATGAACGACGGGGATCCTTCGCGAAAGTAGCGAACGCATCGCATAGAGCTGCAGCAAGGCCAGGGCGTTTGCCCTGGCCCTTTTGTGTGCCCTGAAGGGTGTTTTTCGGTGAGCGGTCGACCGCTTGCCGAAAGAGAGGGCATGTTGGATAAGCCTTTTTTAAAATTTAAATCAGGGATTTGCAATAGAAGGGAAAACTGTTGAACGTTCTCGTGGTAAACGCCGGGTCTTCTTCTTTGAAGTATCAGCTCCTCAACGTAGAAACGCATAACGTTCTTGCCAAGGGTGTGTGTGAGCGTATCGGCGACGACGAAGCCTTCCACAAACATGGCTTGGATGAAAACGAAGTTGTGATTGACACCCCCATGGCCGACCATGACCAGGCCGTTGCGCTGGTGTTGGATTCCCTTGTCAATGGCCCGAACAAGGTCATAGATTCGCTGGCAGATATAGATGCCATAGGCCACCGCATTGTGCAAGGCGGCCAATATTTCGACCGCTCCGTGCTCATAGACGAAGATGTTATTGCCAAGATTGACGAAATGTCTGAATTGGCCCCTTTGCACAACAAGGCGGCCCTTATGGGCATCAGGGGCTGCCAAAAGCACATGCCTGACGTTCCCATGGTGGCGGTGTTCGACACCAGCTTCTTCCAGACGCTGCCCCCGAAGGCCTACATGTATCCGCTGCCTTATGAGCTCTACGAAAAGCACGCCATTCGCAAGTATGGCGCCCATGGCACCAGCCATCGGTATCTGGCCGAGCGCGCGGCCGACATGATGGGCGAATCGCTGTATGACGTGAAGCTGATCACGTGCCACTTGGGCAATGGCTGCTCGGTTACGGCTGTTGACCACGGCGTGGCGGTGGACACGTCCATGGGCCTTACCCCCCTGGACGGCTTGATGATGGGTTCGCGTTGCGGTTCCATTGACCCTGCCATCGTCACCTTCATCATGGAGCACGAAAACCTTGATACCCAGGAAATGAACGACCTGATGAACAAGAAGTCGGGCCTGCTGGGCATCTCTGGCGTTTCCAACGACCTGCGCAGCGTGCGCGAAGTGTCCGAAAAGGGCGACGAGCGCTGCCTGTTGGCCTATGACATGTATTCCAACAGCGTGAAGCGCTATATTGGGCAATACATGGCCGTCATGGGCGGCGTAGACGGCATTGTGCTTTCCGGCGGCGTGGGCGAAAACGACAAGAAGATGCGCCGCCTGATTTTTTCCGGCCTGCAGTCGCTAGGCATCATTTTGAACACAAAGCGCAACGGCGAAGGAAAAGGCGAACGTGAGATTTCGTCCGACCGGTCCGAGGTGCGCATCTTCGTGATTCCCACCAACGAGGAATACATGATTGCCCGCGACACCTACCAGATTGTCCACGACAAGTTCGGCATAGGATACCTAGAAGACGACGACGAGTGGTAAACCCACGTTGGCGCACCATTTCACAATGCTATAAGGGAGCTGATTTACCGTGAGCGAAGAAGAGCGGCCCCGCAAGGGCGGCCCAACTAAGGGGAACAACGCCAAGGGCGGCGGATTCAAGAAGCGTGGGGGCTCCCAGGGTGCGAAGGGTTCCAGCGGCAAAGGCGGCTTCAAGGGCAAGGGCAAAGGCGGCGGCGGGTATCGCGGCAAGAAGAGCGCTTCCGAAGAAGGTTCCTCCGGTCGCGGCCGTTCCGATTACAAGCGCCGTTCGAATTCCAAGTACGCCAGCGAAGAGCGCTCCGGCAACCAAGAAGGACGCAAGCCTTTCCGCAAGGACAGCAAGTTCGGCGGCAAGCAGCGCTCTGAAAAGCGCGATGGGCACCCCAAAGGTTCAAAGGGTTCCTATGGCAAGGATGCTCGCGGCGCTGATAAACGCCTTGATGCCAAGGGCGCTGACGACACCAAAAAGAAGAATCTTACGCGCTCTGCCGAGGTGCGCGATGAGGTGTCTGCCGCGGCACAGCGCCGGGGTGACCGCTACCTAAGCCCGAAGTCGCAGCTGAAGAGCAAGAAGGAACGCGACAGGGCCCAGCTAGAGCGCGAAGACACTTTCAAGTACGCCGGCGACCACGTGATGTCGCGTCGTGCCACGGAAGGCATCTTCTTAGAGATTGGCGAGCCGGTCAAGCATGCCCAGTATGGCGCAGGCGTGGTCCGCAAGGTGTCCAACGGCAAGGTGGGCGTGGAATTCGCCGACCAGTACCGCTGGTTCGCCTTCCCCAAATGCATAGAAAACGCTACCCTGATCCGCGCAGGTGAACAGGAATAACGCGCAACCATGTCATTCCGGCCGCAGGCGGGCCTAAGTGGGGGAATCTAACTTCGGAGTGCGCAGCGCGCCCCTCAAACGGGCGGCGCCCTACTTCGCTTGTGCTTGCACCGCGGTGATGGCAACCACGCCCACTATGTCTTCGGCGGAACAGCCGCGGGACAGGTCGTTCACGGGGGCGGCAATGCCTTGCATCACCGGGCCGTAGGCTTCTGCCTTCGCCAAGCGTTGCACCAGCTTGTAGCCGATGTTCGCGGCATCCAAGTCGGGGAACACCAACACGTTCGCCTTGCCGGCCACAGGGGACGTGGGGGCCTTCGCCGCGCCCACTTCGGGCACTATGGCTGCGTCTAGCTGCAGTTCGCCGTCAAGCAGCAGGGTTGGTGCCAGTTCCTTGGCCAGCGCAGTGGCTTCTACCACCTTCTTGGCGTCGTCGTTGGTGGCGCTGCCGTGGCTGGAATGGGAAAGCATGGCCACGGTTGGTTCCGTGCCAATGAGCATACGCCACGCGTTAGCGCTGTTCAGGGCCACCTGGGCCAAGCGTTCGGCGCTCGGCTGCACCTCCAGGCCGCAGTCGGCGAACACGAAGGTGCCGTTTTGCCCCATTTCGCAGTTGGGCACCACCACCACCATGGCGCTGCTGACAAGCTGCACGCCGGGGGCAGTCTTTAGGATTTGCAGGGCGGGGCGCAGCACGTCGCCGGTGGAATGGCAGGCGCCGGAAACCATGCCGTCCGCCATGCCCATCTTCACCAACATCACGCCGAAATGCAGGCAGTCATCCATCAGCTGCAGGGCTTTTTCGGGCGTCATGCCTTTGTGTTGGCGCAGCTCAAACAGCTTGTTGGCGAAATCTTGACGGTATTCGCTGGTGCGCTGGTCAACAATGCGCGCACCTTCCAGGTTGTAGCCCGCAGCGGCAATTTCTTGCGGGTCGCCCAAAATGATAAGGTCGGCCAAGCCTTCCTGCAAAATCTGCTCTGCGGCCTGCAGGGTGCGCTGGTCGTTGCCTTCCGGCAGCACGATGGTCTTCTTTTCGGCTTGTGCTTGGGCTTTGATGGTTTCAAGGAAGGTGGCCATGGGAATCCTTTCGGAAAGAGTGCGATAAAACGAAGGAATCATACCTAAAACAACAGTTTCCCACGTTCTTGACCTGGAATGCTTTCGGTGAGTGAACTTTGCGGGGCAGTGGGCTATACTCGAAGGAACTATTATGGGAAAGGGCATTATCCGGTGCTGTACAACATTGATTTCTCTGTGGCTTCTTTGGCTGTCTTGGCGCTGTGCCTGATGCATTTCTATTCCCATCCCACCCGCAAAGAAGAGCCCACTTCGGCCATGTTTTTAATCATAACGTGGCTGGCGCTGGCTGACGTCGCTTTCGACGTCATCACTTCTTTCACCATCAGTTATGCGGCTTCCTTGCCCCTGTTTTTCCTAAACCTTACCAGCGTGGTGTTCTATCTTCTGCAGTTGGCCATGCCGCTGGTGTTGTTTTGCTATGTGCTGGCTTTGTGCAACGCGTTCACGTTCCCCCCGCCGCCCCGCTTTTGGGCGTTGGCCGTTCTGCCAGTGCTCATGGCGCTGGTCACCTTGAGTTCTCCTATCACGCATCTGGTATTTTGGTTCGACGAGACTACGTTTGCGTTTAACCATGGGTTTATGTTCCCAGGGCTCTACGTTAGTTGCTTCTTTTTTGTTGCTGCTACGCTGGTGTACGCTTTTTTGCATGCCGACTATCTGCGCCCGGTAGACATGGGGGCTGTGATTGTCTACGTTGCCCTGTCCATCTTGGCGCCGGCCATTCAGATTGCCTACCCTACGCTGGTTTTAACCAGCTTTGCCGTTGGCTTGTGCGTTATGTTTTTGTATCTTTCGCTGGCAGACCCCCGGGGCAGCGTGGACACCGACACGCATCTGTACAACGCCAGCAGCCTCAAGCGCCAGATTACGGCCATGCGCAAAGCCAACCTACCCTATAGCTTGGCGTGTTTTTCCTTGGATCACCTGCAGCCGTTCAATCCGAGAGCATTGGCGGAAAGCGATAAGTCTGCCACCTTGGATTTCGCTGCGAAGATCAGGCAAACAGCCCGTTCCCCGCTGGTCTATTTTTTTGGGAAAGAGTAGCTATGTGGTGCTGACGCGTAGCGAACAGGAAATGGCGCGCGTGTGTGGCGAAATGCAGCGGTGGCTGGAAGGCGATTTCGAAGTGAACAAGTCGTACTATTCCGTGGACGGCTTGTGCTTCTGCCTGCCGGATGCGCAGCGCTTAGGCGACGCCGACCAGCTTCTGGATTATCTTGACTTTTTGACCATCCAGCGTACATCGGGCACCATCGACCAGACCGATTTGGAGCAAGACGCCCGCTTCAGGGAATTCACGCTGGCGCGCGATTATTTGCCCAAGGCGCTGCTGAACGACACGCTAGAGGTGTTTTACCAGCCCTTGTTCGATGCGCATACCGGTGCTTTTTCGGGCTTCGAATGCCTTTCGCGCATGAGTGTGCCAGGATATGGCTATGTGAACCCCGAGCTGTTTATCAGCATAGCTAACGACGAAGGCCTGTTGCCCACGTTGTCCGATTTGCAGATTTCCAAGATTTGCGATTTCGTTTCGGGGCATAGACAGGAACTGGAACGGTTAGGCGTGCAGGACTTCAAAATCAACATTTCCTCTTCCGAAATGCTGCAGAACAACCTGGCCCAGCGCTTGCTGAACCGCTTCGATGCCGTGGGGCTTGACCCGGCGCTGTTCACCTTCGAAATCACCGAATCAGTTGCCGTGGTGTATGACGATGTGGTGCGTGCCCTGATGGCCAGGCTGAAAGAGAGGGGCTGCCGCTTCTATCTGGATGATTTCGGCAGCGGATATTCCAACCTGACCACGGTTATGGAGCTGCCCTTCGACGGCGTGAAGATGGACAAATCTATGATGGCGCTTTCCGCTGCGGACGAAAAGAGCGCGCTTCTGTACTTGGACGTGGTGCATATGATGAAGCGCCAAGGCTTGAAGGTGGTTTCAGAAGGGGTGGAAACCGCAAGCCAGGCAAAGGAGCTTATGGAGTGGGGCGTGGATTACCTGCAAGGTTACTACTACAGCAAGGCGCTGCCGACCGATGAGGTGCTGTCGTTCCTGACTGCAGCCCGCTAACCTGTTACCATAGGGCGCATGCAGGTTGATGTGTTCACAGATGGATCTTCGCGGGGCAATCCCGGGCCGGGCGGCTATGGGGCCGTCCTTCGCTGTGTGGATTCCCGCGGCGCCGTGCACGAAAAGGAGCTTTCCGCCGGGTATGCCTGCACCACCAACAACCGCATGGAGCTTTTGGGCGTGATTGCGGCGTTCGAGGCGCTGAAGCGGCCCTGCACGGTGGATGTGTATTCCGATTCGCAGTATGTGGTGAACGCGTTCAACCAGGGATGGATTGAAGGTTGGAAGAAGCGCGGCTGGAAAAACGCCCAGAAGCAGCCCGTGAAGAACCCTGATTTGTGGATGCGCCTTTTGGAGGCCATGCAGCCGCACCAGGTTACCTATCACTGGGTGAAAGGGCATGCGGGGCACGCGGAAAACGAACGCTGCGACCAGCTTGCCACCGCCGCGGCCGATGGCGGCAATCTGCTTGTTGACCAAGGGTTTTCGCCCGACCAGCTACAGATTGACTAGCTCCAAGCGCCCGTTTTGGCGCACCGCCACACTGGCGCTGCTGTGCGCTTCCGAAATAAGGCCGAATCCCAGGGGGCGCTCCTATAGGTAGGTGCGAACGCCAACGGTTAGGTTGGAGTTGGGGAAGAAGTGGTTGAACACGGCCATGAAGTAGGTGTCGGTCATGGACGATATGCAGTCCACCACAATAAGGTTGGGTTCTGTGCGCAGGTATTCTTCCTTGGTCAGCGTGTTTGACTTGCTGCACAGCCTCTCCACGTGGTGCGTGAACAGCGGGCTGCTCTCGTCGCCCGATTTCACGTCTTGCAGCAGGCGGTCATACAGCAGGCCAAACATTTCCTCCACCACGTTGGCGGTGTCGTCTAGCATGCCTTCCTTGTGGTAGATGAAGGCGGAATTTTGCGCTTTGGCCAGCTTCAGGTCCTCAAACACTTCTTGGCTTAGCGCTATGTGGTCCTGCCGATAGCTGTTGTTGATGATGTCGACCGTCAGGTTGTTGATAATCTGGGAATTGTCTTTGCCTATGACGGTGGATTCAAACACGTCGAAGGATTCCAGCAGGCCTAGGTCTATGGCGTCGGAGCGGTCTTTGCCCAGGTAGGCCACCATGTCGCTGATACGCACCACGCAGCCTTCCAGCGTGGAAGGGCGCAAGGTGGCAATCACTTGCTCGTCCCGCGTGCAGGCTTCGGTAAGCTGGTCAAGCTGCTCGAACGTGGACGTGGTGCCCACAAGCAGCTTCTGCTGGGCGAATTCGCCGTTGTGGCACAGCGCGCCGTCAAGGGTTTGCAGGCTCATGTTGCGCCGGTACAGCTGATCGAGCACGCGCACACTGTGCACATTGTGGTTGAAGTAACGCCCAGTGTTGGCGTGGTACAGCTGGCTTAGGAAGCGCTCTCCGGCGTGGCCAAACGGGGTGTGGCCTATGTCATGCCCTAAAGCGATGGCTTCTATGAGCTGGGTGTTCAGGCCTAAGATGGCACCGATGTTGCGGGCGATGCGGCTGACCAGCTGCACGTGCAGCCCGCGGCGGCTGATGTCGTCGTTTTCGGCGAAGCTGAACACCTGGGTTTTGTCCGCATAGTGGTTGTATGCAGGCAGATGCAGGATTTTTTCCGTGTCACGCACAAAGGCCGGGCGCGTGATGGATGCCCGGTCGTTGGGCAGGTCAACACGGCGCAGCACCTGGGAATCCTGGAACGCGTGGGGGTTGTGCCAGTCGTTGGCGCGGTCTAGCTTTATGGCGTCTTCCACGTCTGCGTCAAGCCGCAGATAGGGGATGGCGTGTTGTTCGGGCATGCGTGCTCCTTGGGGTGCGAATAAGTGTCTGCTAGATTCTACGTTACTGCGCGTGAAAAACCAGGGGCGACCAACATTTTTTACCATGAGCACACGTGCGCGTGCGCTGAGTGTTCGCGCCGTTGTTCTATACTGAAACCAACAACCTGGCTTGAGCGCCGGCGCGGCGCGCGGCAACGCGTTTCGAAGGGAGGGGCGCAATGTATGGTCTGAAGACGGAAAGCAGCTTCGATGCCGCTCATTTCCTGACCGACTACCACGGCAAATGCGAAAACCTGCACGGGCACCGGTGGCGCGTGGTGGCCTATCTGGAGCAGGCGGAACTGCAGGCGGAAGGCTCCTACAAGGACATGGTGGTCGACTTCGGCGAATTCAAGGGCGCCCTGCGCGCGCTCACCGAAGCCTTCGACCACAGCTTCGTGGTGGAAGAAGGGTCGTTAGCCCCTGAAACTATGGCGTGCTTGGAACGCGAAGGCTTCACGCTTTCGGTGGTGCCGTTTCGCACCACGGCGGAAAACCTGGCGCGGTATTTCTTCCAGTGCTTGGCTGACCAGGGCCTGCCGGTAAGCCAAGTGGACGTGTATGAGACCCCCAACAATTGCGCGGTGTATAGACATGACTGCTAACGTAGAACCCCGGGGAGGCTTTTCCCATTCCTACAATGTGCTGCCGGTGGCAGAGCGCTTCGTCAGCATCAACGGCGAAGGGCCCCATGCGGGTTTCCTTTCCAGCTTCGTGCGCTTTGCGGGCTGCAACTTGGATTGCACGTACTGCGACACGCGCTGGGCGAACGCGGCCGACGCCGTGGTGGAATGGCTTGACCCGGAGCAATTGTGCGCCTGGGTGGCCAAGCAGAACACGCGCTTCGTCACGCTGACCGGCGGCGAGCCGCTTATCCAGCCAGTCATCATGCCCTTGATGGAAGCGTTGATGATGGGCGTGGAAGACGTGGACGACGAAGCGGTGGTGGAAATAGAAACCAACGGGTCGGTGCCGGTGGCGCCGGTGGTGGCCCTGCGCGAACGGCTTGACTGCCCGCAGCGCCTGCAGCTGACCATGGATTGGAAGCTGCCGTCAAGCGGCATGTCTTCGGCCAACGAACTGGTGAACCTGCGCAGCTTGGGCGCCCAAGACGCCGTGAAGTTCGTGGCGGGCACGCAAGACGACCTGCAGGAAGCCCTGCGGGTGATAACCACCAACGGCCTGTGCGAACGCTGCCAGGTGTTCCTAAGCCCCGTGCAAGGCGTCATGCCGCCTGCCGCATTGGTGGACTTCGCCAAGGAAGCGGGCTTGCGAAATGTGCGGGTGCAGGTGCAGTTGCACAAGGTGTTGTGGCCGGGCCAGGAAAGGGGCGTGTAAGCATGCCGGCAGGCGAAGGAAAGTGCTTGGTGCTGTTCAGCGGCGGCGTGGATTCGACCACGCTTCTGGCGCAGTCCGTGGCAGATTTTGGTGCCGAAAACGTGTATGCCCTAAGCATTTCCTATGGTCAGAAGCATGAAAAGGAAGTCGAATGCGCGCGGGCGCTGTGCAAACACTACGGCGTGCAGCAGCGCTTCGCCAATTTGGCGACGCTGTTCGCGGAAAGCGACTGCAGCTTGTTGGGCCATTCTACCCAGCAGGTGCCCAAAGACAGCTATGCCGATCAGCTGAACGGCACAGAAGGCATGGTCAGCACATATGTGCCCTTCCGCAACGGGCTGTTCCTTTCCGCGGCGGCCAGCATGGCTTTGGCGCTGGGTTGTTGCGTGTTGCGTTACGGTGCCCATCATGACGACTGGGCGGGGGATGCCTACCCGGACTGCTCGCCTGATTTCGTGGAAAGCATGGCGCGTGCCATCAACCGGGGCAGCGGCGGCCAGCTTAGCCTGGAGGCGCCCTTCGTGCAGTGGAACAAAACGGCCATCGTGGCGCTGGGATTGAAGCTAGGCGTGCCTTACCAGCTAACCTGGAGC
>JAUNIP010000023.1 GCA_030523425.1 Coriobacteriia bacterium | reverse complement strand
GCGGGAAAGAAAAAGGATTTCCTCAAAAAGTCAAACGAAACGCACAAGGTGGGCTTCTGCAGGCGGAAATACACACGCTTTCAGCGGCAAGAGAACGCGGAATAATCCAGCATAAACGTGTGTGGAGAACACTGCTTGCGGCAGAAAAATCGCTTGCACGTAGGCCCGGCCCGGCCGCCCGCGCTCCGCGGCCGCCCGCGGGCCGGCCGCCCGCGCATGCGTGCGCTAGTCCCGCGCGCGCAGCTCCCAGAAGGCCACGGCGCTGGCAGCGGCCACGTTCAGCGAGTCCACACCGTGGGCCATGGGGATGCGCGCCGTATAGTCGCACGCCGCTATGGTGCGCGCCGCCAAGCCGTCGCCTTCGGTGCCCAGGACCAGGGCCAACTTTGCGTGCTGCTTCAGCTGCGGGGCATCAAGTGGTATGGCGCCATCCGTCAGTGCCAACGCCACCGTGGCAAAACCGTTCGCGCGCAGCAGCGCAAGGCCGTCTTCCGCCCACGATTTGCCCTGGTCGGTGGCCCCGCCCGCCCCCAAGCGCGTCCACGGCACCTGGAACACCGTGCCCATGGAAACCCGCGCGGCGCGCCGGTAATACGGGTCGTAGCAGCGCGGGGAAATTAACACCGCGTCCACGCCCAGCGCGGCGGCGCTGCGGAAGATGGCACCAATGTTGGTGTAGTTGGTGATATCTTCCAGCACCGCCACGCGACGCGCGCCTGCCAGCAGCGTTTCCGGCTGCGGCAGCGGCAGCCTGCGAAAGGTGGTCAGCGGGCCGCGCGTGGTTTCGTAGCCGGTCAGCGCCTTGCGCTGGTCGGGCGTGGCCACATACACCGGCAAGCCCGGTTGCGCGGCCTCAAGACGTTCCAGCACGGCGCGCGAAGGCTCCAGCCAGCGCTGCTCCACCAGCACGCAATAAGGTTCCAACCCCGCTTCCAGCGCGCGCAGCGTCACGTTGGCCGATTCCGCCACCAGCAGGCCGTCTTGCAGGTTGGCATCGCCCGTAGCCAGCTGCAGGCCCACCAGCTGCTTGGGGTCACGCAGTTCGCCGTCGGTCATAGCGCCAAACGCCCGCAGGCGCGGCTCGGATATGCTTTCCAGAGGAATGACGGGCATGGGGCTTGCCTAGGGTCGCGCACCGGCGCACTCCGACGCGCACCGGGGCAGGCGGACGTACGCAGCCACCGCCATCACCGCGCCCTACGACGCAGTGATGACCACGGCATGCATGCCGCAATCGTTGTAGATTTCTTCAAACACTGCCTTATCGCGCGTGATTATGCCGTTGATGGGGTCCATCACTTCCACACCGTCGGCGTTTTCGCCAAACAGCACCACGCAGTGCAGGTTGTAGTAGAAGTCGTAATCGCCAATCGCCAGCCCGCTGAACACAACCGGGGCGCTGTACATGGTGGTCCACACCAGCACCGGCCAGCCCTTGTCCACGTAGTCGGTCAGCAGGCTGTCCAGCGAAACGCCCGAAAGCTCCTGCGCCGCAAACTTGCTGCCCTCAGCGCCCTGGGCCGCCAGGTAGCCGTTAGCCGTGGTAACCAAGCAAGGCGGGAAGCAGTAGCCGTCGAAGTAAGGGTCGCCGAAGTAACCGCCCACGTCGGTTTCGTCTTCGGCATACACCAGATAACCTTGCTCCAGACTGTCAGGGGCAATGTCGAAACCTAAGGCGTTCAGCACGCAGGTCAGCGACACCACTTCGCAGCCGCTAGGCATCACTTCTTCCTGCAACAGCTCATGCACGTTTAGCGTGTAGTCAGGGTTGGTGGCAACCGTGGCCTGGTTGGTGCCGGACTGGGCAGCGTTGTTGGTGTTTGTGCTGGTTGCAGCCACGTTTTCTGCGGCGGGTTTCAGCTCCACCGACGACCCGCTAACGCTTGATGCCGACCGTACGGCAAACACGGTTATCCCCACAACAAACACGGCAAGCACCACGATGGCAACTATGAGCGTGGTGGTGTTTAAGCCGCTGTGAGACACGAACGCGCGAGGGGGTTTTTTGGGAGATTCTGCCATGAATAGTGCCTTTCTTTTTGTGAGTCTTGTTGAGGATAGCAAAACTTGCGTGCCCCGCCGGCAACTCAAAAAGAATTAAGGCTGATTTCAGCCATCAATGGTGTCTGCGAGACGGATGGATGTTCCGAGTGTGTGCTTGGTGTCCTTGGGGAGGTGCCGTGGTCGTAAAATGCGGGCTGTGAACGAATCAGGCGGGCGCGGAAAAGCAAAAAGCTAGTCGTGAACGATTTGCATCTCAGGGTGCGGGGTGTGGGGTCGTAAAACACAAGCTATGCACGAACAAACGCCTTGCGGAGGCCCTTTGAGGGGCGGGGTGCCAGGCCGAATCGTTCATAACTAGCTTTTTACTTTTTTGGGAGACGCCGATTCGTTCACAGCCCGCATTTTACGACCCTACGCATGAGGGCTGGCGGCGCGCCCGTGTGTTTGTTCGTTCACAGCCTGCATTTTGCTGCGGTGCCCCGCGCAGCGCCCAGGCCGCACAACTCCGCAGCGCAAGCCCGTTGCGGGCTGCAGTCGCGGGGCGCACGGCGCCCCTGCGGCAGCCCCGCCGCAGCGTCCCCCGACGCGCGGCCCCGCAGGCTATGCCAGGCCTAAGCCCTGGTCGTGCTTCAGGCGGGCCTCTTCGCTGTAGCGTTGCACATAGCGCACGTCTATGAGCTCGGCCACAATGGAAATGGCCAGTTCAATGGGGGTTTTTGCGCCAAACTTCAGGCCGATGGGGCGCTTGATGCTCTCCCATTGCTCGTCGGTCACGCCGCGGCTGGTCACCAGGTCATACACCGTGTTGTTCTTGCCCTTGCAGCCCATCATGCCCACGTAATGCACGTTGTGGCGCACGGCCCACACGCAACTTTCCGGGTCGAACATGTGCCCGCGCGTCAGCACGCACACGTAATCTTCGGGTGCTGCGGCGTATTTCTCCAGGTCAGCGAAGGTGTCACCGCTAAGTAAGTAACGTTCCACGCCGGGGAAGCGCTCTTCGTTCAGGTACGCCGGGTCGTAATCCAACACTTTCACGCGAAAGCCCGTGCGCACGCACAAGTCCGCAAGATGGCTGGCCACGTCCGACGCACCCAACAGCCACACCGTGACCGCCGTGTGCAGCGGCACCGAAAGCCACATCAGACCCGGGAACTGCTGGTTGTGCATGCTGGGGCCGCGCGTGACGTCCTTCATCTGGAACAAATCGCGCGGGGAATACTCGCGCGATGCCACCACTTCCTTGGCGTCGTTGCAGAAAAACAGCAGCGGCTGCCCGTCGGCGGAACCCACGTCTCCGTACTTCTTGGTCACCTCGTTGTCGGTGTTGCACACGGCCACGGCGGGGTCATACACCGCCTTGAAACCCAGCCACGCCAGGTCGCCCTGGTCAATAGCGCGGATGGCGCGCTCCACGGTGGGGATGTCAGCCACGCTCAGCGACTGCGCTATGACCTGCAGATAGTCCGGTCCCACGTAGCCATTGCCCTGCAGCGCTTCCGGGCTGAACGCCGGCACCATGTCGCAATCAATCTGCGGCACGCGCCCGGCGCGCAGGTCCTCAATCATAGCAACCAAATTCTGCCTATTCACTTACGTACACCTTCCGGTCTTCACCTAGCGTCACCTTTCCCTGGGCTAACGCCAACAGTACCTCGGGGTACAGCACGTGCTCCGTCTGATGGATGCGCTCTTCCACGTCTTCCAGCGTGTCGGACGAACGCACCACCACAGGGCGCTGTGCAATAATGGGCCCCTTGTCGTAGTCTTCATTGGCGAAATGCACGGTGACGCCGGTCACCTTTACGCCGGCGTCGAAGGCGTCTTGGATGGCGTGCGCGCCCACAAACGAAGGCAGCAGCGCCGGATGCAGGTTGATCACCTTGTCGGGGAACGCGTTCAGCAGCGCGGGGGTGCATTTGCGCATGTAACCCGCCATCACCACGTATTCTGCGCCGGCAGCCTGCAGCGCCGCCGCAATTTCGGCATCGGCAGCCAACGGGTCGGCATAGCGGGCACGGTCCATGACCAGCACGGGAACGCCGGCGGCTTCGGCGCGCTGAATGCCATACGCGTCGGGGCGGCTGGAAACCACCTGCACCACCTGCACCGGCAGCCACCCTTCGGCCACCGCGTCCAATATGGCCTGCAGGTTGGTGCCGCTGCCGGAAATCAATACGCCAATCTTCAACGGTTCAGACATGCGAACTCCTTCCATCTCGGAGTAGATTTCTCGGAGTGGTGCGATGGGGACGGTTCTAAGTGTATCACTTAGAACCGTCCCCATCGCACCACTCCCATACGCTTTACGCCAGCAGAGTGCCGGCGCCGGTGTACTCCACTTCGCCTGTGCCAGGGACCACGCGGCCCACGCGGTAGGTGGTTTCCCCCGCGGCGGCGCAGGCGGCCTCCACGGCATCAGCCGCTTCCGGCTTGCAGATCAAAATGAGGCCCGTGCCCATGTTGAACGTCTTCAGGGCCTCTTCTTCAGACAAATGCGCCTGCTGGCACACATACGAAATCACAGGAGGAACGGGCCAAGTGCCCAGGTCAACCTGTGCATTGCACGAATCCGGCAGCGCGCGGTTCAGGTTTTCAGTAATGCCGCCGCCGGTAATATGGGCCAGCGCCCGCACGCCGCCGGGGACATCTGCCAGCACCTGCAGCACCGGCTTCACGTAGATGCGCGTGGGGGTCAGAAGCGCTTCGGCCACCGACTGCCCGCCCAGCGCAGCACACGGCGCCAACGCTTCTTCGCGCGTCATGGCATCCACAGTGACCTTGCGCGCCAGCGAATACCCGTTGGAGTGCAGGCCGCTAGAAGCCAGCGCAATCAGCACATCGCCCGGCTGCACGCGCGCCGGGTCCAGCATGGCCGGGCGGTCAACCAACGCCACGCAGAAGCCGGAAACATCGTAGTCGGCGGGGTCCATCACGCCCGGATGCTCGGCCATTTCCCCGCCTATCAGGGCGCATCCGGCCTGGCGGCAGCCTTCGCCAATGCCGCTCACAATTTCGGCCATGGCGGCGGAATCCAGCTTGCCCACGGCCACGTAATCCAAGAAGAACAGCGGCTCGGCGCCCGTTGCCAGCACATCGTTCACGCACATGGCCACCAGGTCAATGCCGATGGTGTTATGCTTGCCCGCCAGCTGGGCCACCTTCAGCTTCGTACCCACGCCGTCGGTGCCGGAAACCAGCACAGGATCTTCCATGTTCTTGGCGGCGGCTATGCTGAACAGCCCGCCGAAGCCGCCGATGTCGCCGACCACTTCGGGCCGGTAGGTGCTGTGCACCGTTTCCTTGATGGCCGCCACGGCGCGGGCGCCCTCCTGAATGTCCACGCCCGCTTGGGCATACGTTACCTGGGCGCCTTCTTGGCTCATGTGCAACTCCTTAATGCTACTTCATCCTGTTCCCAGGAAGAAGGCTTCTCTTCTGGGTGGCTTTCGGTATGTGAACCGGGTACTCACCATTAAAACACGCTTCGCAGAATCCGTCATGCCTGCACCGCGAAAGAGTGGGCGGCATGCCTTCGTGGAATTCCCCGTTCACGGCTTCCCGCAGCCCGTCAAGGCTGATGAACGCCAACGAATCCGCGCCGATGAATTCGCACACTTCATCCACGTTCTTGCTGGCCGAAATTAGCTGGTCTTGGGTGCCGGTGTCTATGCCGTAAAAGCAGGGCCACTTCACTTCAGGGCTCACAATGCGCATGTGCACTTCGGTGGCGCCGGCTTCGCGCAGCATGCTGACCAGCTTCTTTGACGTGTTGCCGCGCACTATAGAGTCGTCAATGACCACCAGCCGCTTGCCGCGGATGACCGAAGGCAGCGGGTTCAGCTTCAGGCGAATGCCCAGCTGGCGCATGGCCTGCGTGGGCTGGATGAACGTGCGCCCCACATAGCGGTTCTTCACGATGCCTTCCGCGTAGGGCAACCCGCTGGCGGCGGCATAGCCTAACGCGCCGGGAATGCCGGAGTCGGGCACGCCTATGACCAGGTCGGCCGCGGCGGGGGCTTCCTGCGAAAGGATGGCGCCCATGCGCCGGCGCGCCTGGTAGACGCTACGCCCGTCCAACACGGAATCGGGGCGGGCGAAATACACGTATTCGAAAATGCAAGCAGCCCGCTGACCAGCCAAAACGCCCTGCGTGGAATCCAGGCCGTCCTTGTTGATGCGCAGGATTTCGCCGGGGTCTATGTCGCGCACGTATTCGGCGCCCACAATGTCTAGCCCGCAGGTTTCACTGGACACCACCCAGCCGCGGTCTTCAGGCAGCTTTCCCAAGCACAGCGGCCGAATGCCGTTGGGGTCGCGGAAGGCGTACAGACCTGAAGGCGTGATGACCACCATGGCATAGGCGCCCTCAATCTGGTTCATCATGTGCACGATGCCGTCGCGCAGATGGTGCGTGTGCTGAGTGATGAAGCCAATCAGCTTGGCGGCAATTTCGGAATCGGTGCCGGCGCGCAGCTGGACGCCTTCGTCAAGCAGCATGGCCTTGGCCGGGTTGGTGTTCACCAGCGTGCCGTTGTGGGCCACCGCAATCAGTTCGTTGTCGATGGCCGAAACGTGCGGCTGCGCGGCGTCCCAGCTGCCGCCGCCGCTGGTGGAATAGCGCACGTGGCCCACCGAAACGAAGCCGTCGAGCGCCGAAAGGCTGGCTTCATCGTGAAACACCTGCGTGACCAGGCCTAAGTCTTTTTGCACCATCACCGTTTCGCCGTCGCCCACGGCAATGCCGGCGCTTTCTTGGCCGCGATGCTGCATGGCCTGCAGTCCGAAGCATGTCATGCGCGCCACGTCTTCTCCCGGGGCATAAACGCCGAAGACAGCGCATTCTTCTTGCGGACTGTCGGATTGCAGCAGGCAGTCCCGTGTTGTGTCTTCGTTCACGATGCTCCCCTCGTCCGAAACGCATCCGTATCCATGATAGCCCCGCAACCGTCGCACGCGAAGGCTCAGCCCGAAATTATTAACCAGAATGCGACATTTTCGCGCTTAGCGGCCCACGCCTTCCACGCCGGGAACGGTGCTTTCCACCAGCAGGGAAAACAGAATAGCACGGCCGTCGGAACGCGAATAGTCGCAGGTGGACATGCCGAAAATCTTGGTGGTGCGCAAGGCTTGGTCCACCACGTCGTCGGTCACGCTCACGCAGCTGCGCTCCAGCTTGTCGGTTATGTAGGCATCCATTTCTTCGGCGCTGCCGAAATTGGGCTGCACCAGGAAGTCCGAGCCGTCGGTGAGCACCATGGCGAATGTGCGCAGCCAGAAGTTACCCTGGGGCGTTAGGATGTAGATGTCGCGGTTGGTGTCAAAGTTTTCCTGATGGGCCAGCGTGTCCAGGAAAGCGAACATGGAGCCGTCGGCCATGTGGTGGCCGTACAGGAAGGTGTTTGAGTCCATGAACTGGGGATTGTTGGTGTAATCCATGAAGATGGTGCCGTAGGCGGCCAGCCAATTTTCCGATCTGTCGAAGGCGTGATTCAGGTAGTATTCGTTGTCCTCGCCTTGCACTATGGGGTAGTCGATGGGCGAATTTGGCACGTAAATCCAACCCACCACATCGGGATTGACGGCACGCAGGGCGTCCCAATCGGCAGACATGGAAGCCAAGTTGCTGGGGTCTTCGGTGTTCACGGCCGCTTGGTCGCGCACGTTTTCGTATTTGTGTTGGCCCTGCAAATACGAAAAGCCCATCACGGCCAAGGCCACCAGCGCGCACACCAGCACCACCGCAGAAACGATGGTGACGATGCGCCACTTGTTTATGCGCTTGCGGATTGCGGGGTCGGGGTCCGCCTCGGGAGCGGGGGCCGCCTCAACCGCTGGCTCAACCGCGGGGTCCGCCTCGGCCGTAGGCCCCTCCGCCGCGGGATCCGCCTCAGGGTCCGTCTCTTCGTCCCAGTTCACGTCCTGGTCCGGTCTTGCGTGCTTTGCGTGTTTCGCCATGAATCGTCCCTTCGCCGCCGCCACGCTTAGTGCAGGCGCGCTTCCAACGCTTCGTTGATAATCTTCAGAGCCTTGATGCGGGCATACATTTTATCGTCGCTCTCCAGCACGTGCCAAGGGGAATGCAGGGTGCTGGTCAGGCGGAACATGTCTTCCACCGCGGCTTTGTACTGCGGATACTTTTCGCGATTGCGCCAGTCTTCGTCGGTGATCTTCCACTGCTTGGCGGGGTCGGCTTGCCGCGCCTTGAAGCGGTTCAGCTGCTCTTCGGGGCTTATGTCCACCCAGAACTTCAACAGGATGGCGCCCCAACGCACCAACTCCTGCTCGAATTCGTTGATCTCGTCGTAGGCACGGCTCCATTCGGCCACGCTGGCGAAGCCTTCCACGCGCTCAACCAGCACGCGCCCGTACCAACTGCGGTCGTAAATGCCCACATGCCCGGCCTTCGGCAGGCGGATCCAATACCGCCACAGGAAGGGATGCATCAGTTCGGGCTTGGTGGGCGCCGGGCTGGTGAAGATGGTGTAGGAGCGCGCGTCTAAGGCCTGCGCCACGCGCTTGATGCTGCCGCCCTTGCCGGCCGCGTCCCATCCTTCGTACATGATGACCATGGGTATGCGCTGCTGGTACATTTCCATTTCCAGTTCGCTCAGGCGCTGCTGCTCCACCTTCAATTCCGCCTTGTAGGTTTCGCGATCAAGCGCAAGCGTGTGGTCTATGGCGTCTATGCGCGGGTAATCGGCCATGGTCAAGAAGCGCGAATGGCGCGGCGCCATGCGCGATGCTGCGTCGGCAGCATCCTGTGCCACCTGGCGTTTTTCTTCCTCGGAGATTTCCACGCCCTTGCCGGTAAGCTTGCCGGCGGAATTGGCGCGCGCCTTGGCGGCGGCAGCCGCAGCTTCGGGGTCTTCGCCTTGGGCCAAACGCTCCTTCAGGGCGTCTACCAGCGTCTGCGCGATGGTCAGATTGGCAGCGCGCCGGTCTTCGCCATTCACCAGCACCCACGGGGCAAAGTTGAAGTTGCTACCTTCCAACAGGCTGTCGTAGAACACATACGTGGGCTTATAGTACGCACACGACATCAGCTTTTCGTCCGACACACGCCATGCGGTCTTCGGGTTATCATGCAGCCGGGTCAAGCGCTCTAGCTGGGCTTTTTCCGAAACGTGCACAAAAAACTTCAGCACCAAATACCCATCGTCCACCAGTTGCCGCTCAAACACCGCGGCCGACTTCAAGTTGCGGCTCAGCGGCCCTTCGCTACGTTCGTCGGACGTGGCTATCTCCGAAACGATGGCAGAAACCGCACGATGCGCGCTTTCGCGTTCCTTCTTGGTCATCTTGGAAGAATCTTTCACCTGATGGGCGTTTTTCTTGGTGGACTTCTTGGCTTCCTTGCCTTTTTTGCCATCCGTCACCAGAGGCAGCAGCTGTTCGCGAATCTGCCCTACGTCCATGCCCGGGAACCGACGGGTGGTTTCGCTGTACAGCATGTCTTGAGCGGCTTTCGCATACCAGCCGCAATCGTAGAACGTGAAGGACCCGCGAGGACCTAAGGCCTCCCAAAATTCCTGCTTGGCCGGGAAAAAGTTTTCCACGCCGGAGTTTCTGCCGGCAAATTCTTCCACCTGCGCGCGGTTCAGTTCAGGCGTCACATGCACCGTGGTAGAGCGTGCGTCCAAATTGTACAGCAAGTCGCTGATGCGGCTGCCCTTGCCGGCGCCGTTCCAGCCTTCCAGCAGCACCACCACGCCAATGCCGCGGCGCACCGCTTCCTGCTGCAGCAGCACCAATTCGCTGATCAGAGCGTCGTAGACAGGCTTGTATTCTTCCTTGGACAGATGCTCTTGGGTGAAGTCGATTTTTTCCAGCATGGCGATCACTTCCTAAGGTCGGAGTAGTGCTTTCCATCTTAGCACGCGGAGCACCGTAAGTTCAGCCAGAGCCTGATGCCGGCCGGACACGCCAGGCAGGCTGCCCAGGACGCAAAAAGCCGGCTGTGCGTTTGTTCGCGCACAGCCGGCTTTTTTGCTTTCAAGGGGGGCAGGCGGCCACGGCAGCCGGGCGGCCCGTCCCTGCGTTTACTTGCCGCGCAGCTTGTTCAGCAGGCGGATGAGGAAGTTCGCCTTCTTGGGGGCATCGTTCATGGCGGAGCCGGGGGCTATGGTGGCCGTAGGCTCGGCGGTCAACTCGATGACAGGCTCGGACTCAGGTTCGGGCGCCGGCTGCATGACCGGGTCTTCAACGATGGGCTCGGGGGCAGGTTCCGATTCGGGCGCCGGCGCGGGCTCTGGCTCCGCCTGCGGCTCGGGCTCTGCCTGGGGCTCCACCTGCGGCCCGGGCTCTGCCTGGGACAGCCACGCGGGCGCTTCCGCCAAACCCTTGGCTTCCTGAATCAGATACGCCTGCGAATCAAACTGCGCTTCGCCGGGTTGGGCCAGCTGGCCTAAGGCAGTGTAGGTTCCATCCGGCAGCAGCTGGCGCAGCTTGGCCGTGTCATGCAGGCATATCTGCAGGTAATCCATCACCTTTTGCTTCAGCCGCGCATCAAGGATGGGCCACGCTATCTCCACGCGCTTTTCCATGTTGCGCGTCATCAGGTCGGCACTGGACAAATACACCTGCTGGTCAGGCCCTTCGGCGCCAAACACGTAAATGCGGCTGTGCTCTAGCAAGCGGCCCACAATGGAAACCACGCGCACGTTTTCGGTGAAGCCCGCCTCGCCGGGCACTATGCAGGAAATGCCGCGCACCAGCAGGGTGCAGGGTACGCCGGCCTGGCTGGCTTCGGCAAGCTTCTCGATTACCTGGCGGTCGGTCACGCTGTTGGTCTTAAACATCAGGCCGCTGGGCAAGCCGGTGCGGGCCAGCGCAATCTGGGCGTCAATCTGGTCCAGAATGTATTGCTTGATCTGCAGTGGGGCCACCTTCAGCGTTTGGTAGGTGTCCGTGGCGTTTTCCAGCGCCATGTTGCGGAAGAACGCGGTGGCGTCTTCGCCGATGTTTTTGTCGGTGGTTATGAAGCTGAAGTCGGTGTACAGACGCGCGGTCTTTTCGTTGTAGTTGCCGGTACCTAGCTGGGTGATGTATTGCAGGCCGTCTTCGCCTTGGCGCGTGATGCAGCATATCTTGCTGTGCACCTTGAAGTCGCGGAAGCCGTAAATCACATTGCAGCCGGCTTCCTGGAAGCGCTGGGACCATTCGATGTTGTTGCTTTCGTCGAAGCGCGCACGCAGCTCGAACAAGGCGTCAACCTGCTTGCCGTTTTCGGCGGCGGCAATAAGCTCTTCGGCCAAGCGCGAAACGGTCGCCAAGCGGTACAGGGTGATGCGAATGCTTATGACCTGCGGGTCTTCGGCCGCTTCACGCAGCAATTGCACGAAGGCGTCCATGCTTTCGTAGGGGTAGGAAAGCATCACTTCCTTTTGCAGCACCTGGTCCATAATGCGCTGCCGGTGGTTCAGGCAGTGCGGCCATTCGGGGCTGAACGGCGGATTCACCAACGGGGCGCGCTGTTCATCGCCCAGGTTTGACCCCAAGCCCCAGGTGTAGCTTAAATCCAGCGGCACGCTGGTCACGAACAGCTGGTGTTTCTGCAGGTCAAGGCGCTCCATCAGCGTCTTGCGCACCATGTCCGAAAGCGGTTCGGCGCTTTCCAGGCGCACCGGCGCCAAGCGGCCGCGCTTCTTCAGAATGCGCTTCATGTGCTCGCGGTAGTCGTCTGCCTCCTCGTCGTCGCCTTCGGCGGTGTCAAGGTCGGCGTTGCGGGTGACGCAGATGATGTTGGTGTGCTTCACCTTGTACATGTCGAAAATGCGCTCGGCGAACACCCCTATGACGTGCTCTAGCAAGGCGTAGCAGAAGCCATCGCCGGGCAGCTCTATCACGCGCTTGCACTGGCGCGGCAGCGGGACCAAGCCCAGCATAACGCCTTCGGCGCCGCCCTTCTTCTTTTTCTTGTCCTTCTTGCCCGCCTTCATGGAAGCGTCTTCTGCGTTTATGGGGTCGCCCAGGCGCACCACCACGTACTGCGCGCCGTTTTCCAGGTGCGGGAAGGGATGGCGGCTGTTGATGATCTGCGGCGCCAAGAACGGGGAAACGTTGCTTTTGAAGTATTTGCTCAGGAATTCCTTTTGCTCTGCGGTGTAGCGCTCCGGCGTCACGTAGTTCACGCCCGCGGCGCGCAGCTGTTCGTTCACCTGCTTGAAGGCCTGCTCCTGCTTGGGATACAGCTGGTGGCAGCGCTCGTAGATGGCCGCCAGCTGCTCGTTGGGCGTCATGCCGGATTTGCTGTCGATGATGTGCTTTTCCACCAGCGAAAGGTCGTGCAGGCTGCCCACGCGCACCATAAAGAATTCTTGCAAGTTGCTCCAGAAGATGCTTATGAAGTTCAGGCGTTCCAGCAAGGGCACGTTAGGGTCGGTGCCCTGCTCTAGCACCCGTTCGTCGAACGTGAGCCACGAAAGCTCACGGTTTTGCATGTAGGGAGCAATTTTGCGATCGATGGCGTCTGTGGTCTTTTCTGCAACAACGGGAAGTTCTTCTTTGCTGCTCATGCTATATCGCCTTCCTGACAACGGTTCGAAGCCAGCCCTTCACGCGGCACAAACCCATAAGCGCGCCGCATGCTATACCAACTGCATTGTAACTCTTAGGCGTTTGACGTGCCATTACAACCGCAAACCCACGCATCAATTTCAGGTAAAACCCGAAGCGCAGGAAAGGCGGGCGCGCCGCCCCAATCGGGCGGCGCGGCGGCTTTGCGAACGCAGTGGGATCCAGGTCTGAAACGGGAACGCGAAAGCAGTTGGCCGCAGAAGCGGCACGCACTTAGTAGATTTTCGCTTGGGGGAAGGGGGGCTCCATTGCGCGCTTGAAGGCGTAGGAATTCGCGGTGCGGATGACTTGCTCCACTTGGCTTTTGCTGAAGCCGGCGGCCGCAATGTCTTCTACGCTTTGACCTTCTTCGAAGTACGCAATCAGAATCTTATCCAGCGAAGCATATGCCAGCCCTAGGCTCTTTTCGTCCTGCTGACCAGGGGAAAGTTCGGCACTGGGCGGCTTTATCAGCACGTTTTCGGGAATGGGTGGCACCTGGCCCGCCGCCGTGGCGCGTTCGTTACACCACCGCGCCACGGCGAACACGTCAGTCTTGTACAGGCAGCCCATAGGAGCATAGGCGCCGGCGGTGTCGCCATACAGCGTGGAATAGCCCATGCAGGCTTCGCTTTTGTTGCCAGTGTTCACCAGCATCCACCCGTAGGTGTTGGAAAGCGCCATCAGCACCACCATGCGGCAGCGCGCCTGGGTGTTTTCCGCAGCCAGCCCGCGCAACGAACCGCCGCAGGGCTTTGCCATCACCTTTTCGAAGGCTTCGAAGGGCTCGCAGATGGAAACGGTTTGGGTTTCTATGCCCAGGTTAGCGGCCAATTCTGTGGCATCTTCCACCGAAGAGCTGCTGGAATAGGGCCCCGGCAGCAACACGCCGTGCACGTTTTCGGCGCCAAACACCTGTGCGCACATGACAGCAATCACGCTGGAATCTATGCCGCCGGAAAGCCCCACCACCGCTTCGGTGAAGCCCGCATTCTGGGCGTATTCGCGCAGACCGTCCACGCAAACCTGATACTTCTGGTCAACTTCCATGGCACTACCTTTCCCGTTGGGTGTACCAGCTTAGTATTATGTACGTTTGTTTCCAACAGGAAACCTGCGCATAAAGGGAATGTTACCGCAAGCGAAGCACCCGGAGGGTGCGTCGGGGGGTGCTACACGGCGCGGATGCGAGCGGCCAGCCATTCGGCCCACGCTTGAACGCCTTCGCCTTTAGTGGCGGCCACGGGGAAGATGGGGGCTTGGGGGTTCAGCTGGTACACGGCGCTGCGGAAGGCTTCCTCGTCGAAGTCGAACACGGGCAGGGTGTCGTACTTGTTCAGGATGACCGCCTGCGACGCTTGGAACACACCCGGGTACTTCAGCGGCTTGTCGTGGCCTTCGGGCACCGAAAGGATCATCACCTTGGCATTTTCGCCCAAGTAGAAGTCGGTGGGACACACCAGGTTGCCCACGTTTTCGATGATGATCAAATCCAGGCGTTCCAAATCCAGCACGTCAACGGCGCGCTTCAGCATGGCGCTTTCCAGGTGGCAAGCGCCGCCGGTGTTAATCTGCACCGCGGGAATGCCCTGGGCCTTTATCTTTTCGGCGTCCACGCTTGAAGCAATGTCGCCCTCAATCACGGCAATGTTGAATTCGTCGCGCAGGGCGTCGATGGTGGCCAAGATGGTGGACGTCTTGCCCGAGCCGGGGCTGGCCAGCAAGTCCACCACATACACGTGGTGTTCGTCGAAGCGCGCGCGCAGTTCGGCGGCCAACTTGTCATTTTTGTCCAAAATGGGCTGGTGAAGATCTATCTGCATCATTCCTCCCCTTCGGGAACTTCGGCTTCCATGGATTCAATCCGCAGGTCACGCCCTGCCAACAGCGTGGTGGCCGGGCTTTCGCATTCCGGGCACAGCATGTGGAAGCGGTCGTGCTCGTATTCGGCACCGCATTCCAAGCACCGGCTTTTCGGACGCACCATGTGGATGGTCAGTTCGCATTCGGCTAACAGCGGCTCGCTTTCTTTCAGCACGTCGAAGGCGAATTCCAAGGCATCGGGGATGGCCTCGGTCATTTCGCCCACGGAAAGCGTGATAGCGTACACCTTCGTGGCGCAGGCGTTGGCCGCAGCCCCCTTCACCGCTTCCACCACGCCGGTCATGATGCCCAATTCATGCATGGCAGGCCTTAGTCGTCAGATGCTTGCCTGCGGGCCCGCAGCTCGCGGAATTCTTCCATCATCTCTTCGTTTTCCGCTTCTTCGGCGGCCAAGCGTTCGTTTTGCCGCTTGATGCGCCGGGCCAAGGCAACGCGTGCCAACAGCAAGCTGCCTTCGTAGAGCACCGCCATGGCGGCGAACATCAAAATCATGGTGACCGGCGAAGCGTCGGGCGTGACCACGGCGCACAAAATAAGCAGGCCCACGTAAATTTCGCGCCACATGCCGCGCAGCTTCTTGTAGGGCACAATGTCGAAAATGACCAGGTAGAACACAATCAGCGGCAGCTCGAAGGCGAAGCCGAAGGCAAGCTCGAACTTGATGATGATGTCTATGTAGCTGTTCGCGCGCGCGTCGATGGTCATCATGCCGGCCGCTTGGTCGGTCAGCCACTGGAAGGCCGGATGCAAAATGATCAGGTAGCAAAACACGGTGCCGAAAATGAACAGCGCCACCGCAGCGGCGAAGGTGGGTATGAACCACTTGCGTTCGCTGGGTTTCAGCGCCGGCAGGAAAAACGCCAGCAGCTGCCACAAAATGACGGGAGCGCACGCCACAATGGACGCCCACAGCGCCACGGTGAAGCGCACCGCGAAGGCTTCGAAGGGGTCAAGCGCGATAAGCCCGCCGTCGATGAAATCGGAGATGGGCAGGGTGAGGAATTCCATGATGGTAGGCGTGGCCAAATAGAAGATGCAGATGGCCACCAGCAGACACACCACAATGCGCACCAAGCGCATGCGCAGTTCGCCCAAATGCTCCATCAAGGGCATACGCGCCGGTCCGATAGGCATTACTGCGCCTCCTTCCCGGCTTCGGGGGCGGGGGCTTCGGCTGCAGGCTCTGCCGCGGGGGCGGCGGCGGCCGCAGGGGCAGCCGCGGCTTCAGCGGCCTTGGCGGCTTCCCGTTCGGCACGCTGCTTTTCGTAGAGCGCCTTGCGTTCGCTGAAGCTGAGGGTTTTCACCACGTCTTCGGAAGTGGTGGCAGCGGCGGCAGCTTCAGCCGCAGGGGCGGCAGTGGCAGCGGCGGCAACACCGGCCGCGGCTTCGGCCGCCTTCGCAGGTTCGGCCTGGGCCTGCGAAGCCTCCTTGGCGGCAGGCTTGGCGGCAGGCTTTGCATTCTTGTCATTTGCACCGGTAATATCTGCCTTGAAGTTTTCCGTTTCCGTCTTGATGACGTCGTTCATCTGGTCTTGGGCATCACGGAATTTCGCGATGGCCTTGCCCAGCGTTTTCGCCGCATCAGGCAGCTTTTCAGGTCCCACCACAATGAAAATAAACAGCAGGATTATTATCAGCTCAACGCCGCTGATGCCAAACACCTATTGGCCCCCCAACAGCGTAAGCGCCATGGTGGGCAAGCCTAAGGCCAATACCAACACCACGCACACGATAACAATACCAACTTTTTTCATCATTTCGGCGCGCTGTTTCTTGGCGGCCGCACGCTCTTCGCGTTCCTTGGCAGCCTGTATTTTCGCCTCACGCTGTTTTGCAGAAACCTTTTGTTTCGCCACGGCTTTCACTCTTTCACGATTGTGCGCTTGGCGCAGTATGCACAACGCCAAGCGTTTTCAGACGTAGCTTTGCATGATACCACTCATGCAAGCAATTCGTGATAGCTATGGATAGACACATCGGCCAATTTTTGCAAAGCGGGCGTGTCCTGGGCGCCATCGGTGGGGTCAAGCACGCCTACGGTGCACATGCCGACACGCTGCGCGCTAAGTGTAGCGGGCACAATGTCTTCGAACACCACGCAATCCTGCGGCGCCACGCCAAGCTGTGCGGCGGTGGTCAGGTAGATATACGGCTGGTTTTTATGCGTGCCCAATTCGTCGCACAGGTTTATGCGGGCGAAGCGACCCGCTATGCCGTTGGATTCCAACGCCGCTTCCAACAACATGCGATTCAGCGAACTGGCCAGCGTGAAGGGAACACCGCGCGCGTCAAGCAGGTCAAGATACTCCTTCGCGCCAGGCTTCAAGCGCACATCGTGCTGGTAGCGCTCCAGCGCCAAGCGGTTGAACTCGTCACAACATTCCTGCACGGTCATGTCCACATGCAGTTCGTTGATGAAATATTCCGCGGTGCCTTCGAAGCCCAAGCCGATGATGTTTTCACGGAAGTCATCCGGCACGCCCAGGTTGTATTTCTTGCAGAACAGCCAGTCAATGTCGGTCCACACACCCATGGAGTCGGCCAGCGTGCCGTCGAAGTCGAAGATGACGGCTTCAAAGTGCGCGCGCGGGCAGCCCAGCTTTTCAAGTTCGGGGAAATGCGCCATGGGAAACCTTCCTGCTGCCGCACGCGGCCCTTAAGCCAGCGGTGCCTTTTTCGCCACGTGAACAGCCGCTATGCCGCCTGTGTAATTCTTCCAGGTTACTTCGGCGAAGCCCGCCTGATGCATCATGTTGGCCAAACCCTGCTGGTCGGGAAACGCCTTGATGGACTTGCTTAGGTACGTAAAGCCTTCCACGTTTTCGCGGCCCGCGGCCACCCCGCCCCAAAACGGAATAAGAACCTGCAGGTACACGTGGTACAGCCCGCGCCACACCGGGTTTTGCGGCGTGGAGAATTCCAGGCACACCAATTGCCCGCCGGGTTTCAGCACACGGTGCATTTCGCGCAGCGCGCGTTCGCGTTCGGGCATGTTGCGAATGCCATATGCCATGGTCAGCACGTCGAAAGATTCGTCTTCAAAGGGCATGTTTTGGGCGTCTACCACCTGAAATTCCATGGGCACGCCGTCCGCGCTGCCCTGCGCGTAGTGTTCTTGGGCCACTTCCAGCATTTCAGGCACCAAGTCCGAACACACAATAAGCTTGGGGTGCTTGCGCTTGGCCATGGTGAACGAAACATCGCCCGTGCCGCCCGCCACGTCTAGCACGGTGGCCGTGGAAGGGATGTCCGCCTGCCGCGCCATGCCCCGCAGCCACGCCTTGTAGGCGCCAAAGCTGGAAAGCGCGTTGAAGCGTTCGTAGCGCGTGGCAATGTGGCCGAAAATGTCTTTCACCCGTTCGGAGGAAAGTTCCGCGGGTGCTTGCTGGCCAGTGGCGGTATCAATGCTCATGCATGCTGCTTTCTGCTAGAAGGAAGGGTCATACCCGCGTCCACTGTACCACTCAGCGTTACTTTTTCCAGCGTTTGCAAGCTTTGGGGTAGGCAATCCACGCCAGCAGGTAGGAAATTACCAGGCAGCCCATCACGCACAGGATGGTCACGTTGAAACCGAACGTGTCGTTCACCACGCCCCATATGGCCGACGCGGTACCTATGCCCACGTCGTTGAACAGCAAAAACAGCGCGTTGGTGGCACCCCAACGCTCCGGCGGCGTGTTCTTCACCGCCACCGATTGGTTCAGCGGCAGGCTTATTCCTAAGCACAGCCCGTACGGAATGCCCGCCAGGTAATACAGCCATTCGCTTGCGCCCGCGCCATACAGCATGGCGTAGGCCACCAACCCGCAGACTATGGCCACGGTGAAGGTTTTGATGGGCACCACGCGGTCCATGAACGCGCCCGACTTCAGGCGCACCGCAATCATGGAAACAGCCGCAACGGTGTAGAACAACCCCGCGTGGGCCACCCCCACGTGCGTGCCGTACAAACCCACAAAGAAAATGCCGAAGCCGAAAGCGGAACTTTGCACCAGCATGGGGATGGCGCCGGGCAGCGCGCGGGGTTCGAAGATGGCGAACGCGCCGCCTTTGCTTTCGACAGGTTTTGCCCGCCCTTCGGCCCGCATACGAAACGCGCTGGTTTCTGGCAGCGTTTCCGGATGGCGGTCATAGCGGCATGCGCAGGCCAGGATAAGGCCCACCACCGCTACCAACGCCAGGCCCGCATACAGGTTGGTGGCAGGATCGGTGCCCACCAAAAACAGCGCGAACGCCGGCCCCACCGACATGGCCAGCGCCTGGCCCAGGCCGTGATAGCCTATGCCTTCGCCCAGACGTTCGGCCGGTAGCACGTCAGCCGCCGCTGTGGAAGCCGCTGTAGTAGCGGCCGCGAAACCCCCACCTTGCAGCACGCGCGCCACGGTCAACGCCGGAATGCCGCCTAGCACCACCGGCAGAAACGTCCCACAAATAAGGCAGGCGATGCCGCCCATGATGACCAGCGCGGTTTTTCCGCGGTCGATAAGCGGACCCACGCACAAGCGCACGAACGCCGCCGTGGCGCTGAACACCAAGGCGAACGCGCCTGCCAGCGACGCGCTGTAGCCCGTGCGGGAAAGAAACACCGACGTGCCCGAATTCAGGCCCTGCCCCACCATGAAGCAGCAAAACGTCAGCAAAATTATGACAACGAAAACGCCTGACCAAAGCCTTGGCCGCGACGTGTTAGAAGACTGCATGAAACCCCTACTTCCCTCAGTAGCAGCCATTATACGACTAAGGTGCCGCGGAGGGCGGGGTTTGTCAGTCTTCTTGGGCGCTATCGCCTATGAAATCCTCATCGCTGTCTAAGTCCCAGTTGCGCTGACGCGGGCGCGGGTGGTGCAGTTCGGGGAAGTCGTGCGCTTCGGGGTCAGCGAAGCCTTCGGAGTCGTAGGTGTAGTCGTGCTGGCCGTAATCCGGGTTCAGGAAGCCATCGGGCGTGTAGGAGCCGTCGGGCCGGTCGTTGCCCTCCGCTAGCCGCTGGGCAAACCTCCGCCCCTGGTTGCACCGCGGGTGCTTCAGCGAACAGTGCCGCCTGCACCCCGGGCATGCCCCGCTATGTTGTTCCATAAAGCCACCGTCCTAGTACGGGTCGTCCAGATTGGTGTGGGCCACGGCGTCTTGGTCCAGGCCGAAGAACTTGCCTTGGGCATAACGGTCAAGCGCCACCAGGGCAATCATGCCTGCGTTGTCGGTGCAGGCCGAAAGCGGCGGCATGGTCAGGCGCACGCCCAGTTCGGCGCACAAGGCTTCGTAAGCTTCGCGCAGCGCCGGGTTGGCCGCCACTCCCCCACCCAGGCAGAATTCCTTGGCGCCCGTTTGCAGCAGCGCGGTTTTCACCTTCGCCACCTGCACGTCTACCACCGCCTGCTGGAAGCTGGCGCACACGTTGGGGATGTCCACCGCACGGCCCGCTTCGCGTTCGGCGTTCACATACGTGGTCACGGCGGTTTTCAGGCCCGAAAGGCTGAAGCGGAAATCGCCCGAATGCAGCATGGCGCGCGGGAAGGAAATGGCTTGCGGGTTGCCCTGTTCGGCGTAGCGCGAAATGATGGGGCCGCCCGGGTATCCCAGGCCCAGCGCCTTGGCCACCTTGTCGAAGGCTTCGCCTACCGCGTCGTCTATGGTGCTGCCCAGCGTTTCGTAGCTTCCCCAGTCCAACATGTGCACCAGCAGCGTGTTGCCGCCGGAAACCAGCGAAACCACCGCCGGAGGCTGCAAATCGGGCGTGCCCAGCTTGTTGGCATACAAGTGCCCTTCCAGATGGTTCACGCCAATGAAAGGCTTGTTTGCGCCCCATGCGGCGCCCTTCGCGAAGGCCACGCCTACCACCAGCGCGCCCAGCAAGCCCGGCGCATACGTTACCGCCACAGCGTCCAGGCTGGTCCAGCTAACAGGCTGCCCCAGGCGCGCGGAAGCCACATCCAGGCATTCCTGGCACGCCCCGCAGATGGCCTCTATGTGCTTGCGGCTGGCAATTTCGGGCACCACGCCGCCGAAGCGCGCGTGGAAATCCACTTGGCTGGCCACCACGTTGGCCACCAGGTTGCCCGCGCCGTCCACAATGGCCGCCGCCGTTTCGTCGCAGCTGCTTTCAATGGCGAAGATGAGGGGGCGAGGAAAGGATTCTTCCGTTCCAAAACCTTCCACCAGCAGGTCCATGCCACCTACGCGGGAAGCGGTGCTGGCACCGGCAAGCTGGCCGGCGCGGCGCACGAATTCGTTCAAGTCGCCGCTGAAGATGGCGGCGTCTTCGTGGTCGGAATAGTAGCCGGGGCGCACGCCCAGGCTGCGCATGCCTAACGCCTGGTAGAGCGCTTGGGCACCCGCGTTGCTGGCGCGCACTTCCAGCGAACACGTGGAAGCCGCCAAGTTGCGCGCGTCGTCGGCCACACGCTGCAGCAGTGCGGCCGCAATGCCGCGGCGGCGGTATTCGGGCGCCACCGCCACTTTGAGCACCTGCATGTCGCCATCCACCACCAGCACGCCCGCATATCCCACCACCGGGGCATCTTCGGGCACCGGAACGGCCGGGTCGGCCGCGAAGGCCACCCACCACGACCGATCAGGCCGGTCAAGTTCGTCGGCCACCAGCGCCTGGTTCCAGGCATCGGTGCCCATCAGCTGCTGTTCCAACGCCGCCACCGCGGCGGTGTGCAAGGCATCCAAGGGCTTATACGCAATGCCCGTGGCGTCTGCGCGCGCATTGGGCACCGATGTGTCGTTCATGGTTATATGGCGGCTGCCATGCGTGCCCAGCGTGGAAGCGCTGCCTGCGGCCAAGCGCTTGCGTTCGTTTTCTTCCGCATCCGAAAGGCGCGTATACACCGGCAGCAGAAAGCCCGGGTTGTGGCGCACGGCATCGAAGGGGTCCACTTCGCCTTGCTGCCACGCGGCCTGCACGGCCAACAGCAGGCCTTCGCCCGTAGGTGCCCACAGCGGCGCGCCTTGCAGCTGACCGCAACCGGCGAACAAGTCCGCATACTTCCCCAACGCGTCACCCGTCACCAGCAAGTTCGCGCCCGCGAATTCTTCGGCCGCCGCCGCAGCTTTCACCACGCGGTCCACGTCCAAGCGCGAAACGCCCGTATCGGCAAGCTGGAAGCGCACGGGATACACTTCCTTGCGCATGGCATCGGCCGCCACCAGCAGCGTGCCGCGCACCCCCGCGCGCCAGCATTCCCACGCCACCGCGTCCAGCGAAGAAACGCCCACCAGGGGCACGTCCAACGCGCTGGCCACGCCTTTCGCAGTTGCCAGGCAAATGCGCACGCCCGTGAAGCTGCCGGGGCCGCGCCCGCAGGCCACGCACGCAATCTGTTCGCGTGCCACGCCTTCGCGTTCCAACAGGGCATCTATGCGCGGCAGCAGCTGCGTGTTGGAAGCCCTATGAGCCTCCACCTGCACGCAAGCCACCACGTCAACGGCGGCGCAGTCCGGCCGCAGCACGCCAAGCCCCAACGCAATCACTTCGTTGGCGGTGTCAAAAGCAAGAATATAAGGGCGGTGCGTCACTACAGTTCTTCGCGCCAGGCGTCTAGCAGCATGTCGCTGCGGTCGCCTTCGGAAACAGCGCTGATCTTGCGCGTGTCATCAGGGCAGATGGTAAACGTTAGGTGCAGGTAGTCGTCGGGCAGGCACTCGGGGAACTTTTCGGCCCATTCCACGCACGAAACGCCGCCGTCTTCCAATACCTCGTAGTAGCCAATATCGTCAAGCTCTTCTTCGTCTTCCAACCTATACAGATCGAAGTGATGCAGCGACGTCACGTCGTTTTCATATGTGACAAGGATGTTAAAGGTAGGGCTGGTCACGTGGTCTTTCAGGCCCAGGCCCTGGGCAATGCCCTGCACAAACGAAGTCTTGCCCGCGCCTAAATCGCCCGTCAGCACCACCACGTCGCCCGGATGCAGGCACGTGGCAAGCGTTTCGGCTAAGCGCTTGGTTTCTTCCGGCGTATCGGCAAAAACCGTACAGGTACTGTCACTGTCCAATTCGGTATCAACTCCCTAAAACAGGCAACATTACAGCGAAGCAGCTTTCCCTCCGGCGCGCTCCGCCGCGACAACAACGTGGTCCATCAGCGCACAGGTGGTTATGCCACCAATGCCGCCCGGCACAGGCGTAATGGCGGCCACCACGGGCGCCACTGCGTCAAAATCCACATCGCCGCACAACATTCCATTTTCGTCAAAATTCGTGCCCACGTCCAGAACAATTTGGCCTTCTCGGAAAAATTGGGGGCCATACGCCTTCGCGCGGCCCGTGGCGGTAATCACGATGTCCGCCTGCCGGGTGACTTCGGCCAGCTGGGGCGTTCGCGAATGGCACACGGTAACGGTGGCATTGCGGTGCAGCAGCATAAGCGCCAAAGGACGGCCCACCACCAGGCTTCGGCCCACCACGGCCACCTTCTTGCCTTCCACGGAAATGCCATAGGCATCCAGCAGGTGCAGGCACGCGGAAGGCGTGCAGGGCGCAAAGCCCACGCCGTTGTTGGCGAACACGCCGCCCATGGAAGCGGTGGTTATACCGTCGGAGTCTTTGTGCACCGCCAAGGTTTCGCACACGGCGGCGTCGTCTATGTGGGCGGGCATGGGGCGCAGCAGCAAGCAGCCGTGGATGGCGGCGTCTTCGTTGATTTCGCGCAACGCGGCCTGCACTTCGGCCGTGGTGGACGCTTCGGGCAGGTTGTATTCCCGCACGTCTACGCCTAAGGCCTGCGCGCGCTTGATGGCCGATCGCTGGTAGGCCACGCTGTCGGGCTTTTCTCCCACCAGCACCACGGCCAACGTGGGCGCCACGCCGCCCTGCCGGCACGCTTCGGCGCGAGCGGCTATGCTTTGCTTGAAGCTGGCAACGAATTCTTTGCTGGAAAGCGTCTGTGACATGGGATTTCCTTTCGCGAAGGTGATGCGCGGGCGCGGCGTGCCCTAGCTTAGGGCGTTCACCACGTAGGCGAACACGCTTTCTTCCACGGCAGCCGCGCTTTCCAGCAGCACCTCCATGCGCAGCGTGTAGGCTTCCTTAACGCGCGCGTCACGCAGGCTGCCCACGTTGATGACAACGTTCAGGCTGGCCGCCCGCACCGCCGCGCGGCCGCACACCACCGCACAACCCACATCCGAAAGCGCCAGCTTGCTGCCACACTTCGCCAAGAAGTCACATTCGTCTAGGACCCTCACGCAGGTTTCCATGATGGAAAGCGGCACTTCCGTGGCCGCTATCAGCGCCTTTTGCTGCGCCTGGTCGCGCGCAAGCAGCTGCTCTTCGGTGTCGCGCGGCATGGCGTAGGTAAGCGCTAAGGGCTCAAAGGCCGCCGCGTCTTCGTCTATCAGTTCCACCAGGCGCGCCCGCAGCGCCGCCAAGCGGTCTAGCGCTTCATGCATCTGGGGCTCAACGTCGGCGTACTTTTTCTTGCCCACCGTTAAGTTGGCCACCATGGAAGCCAGAGCCGCGCTAAGGGCTCCGCAGTAAGCCGCAGCCCCGCCGCCGCCGGGCGTGGGGGCATTGCTGGCAAGTTCGTCTAAAAACGCCGTGTCAATCATTAGAACAACCCTGTGATCTTTCCGGTTTCGTCAACGTCTATCTTGAAGGCCGCAGGGCTTTTGCCCAGGCCGGGCATGGTCATGATGCTGCCGGTCAGCGCCACCACAAAGCCCGCGCCGGCGGAAACTTTGATGTCGCGCACCGTGATGGTGAAATCCTTCGGCGCGCCTAGCTTCGTTTGGTCGTCGCTGAAGCTGTACTGGGTTTTCGCCATGCACACCGGCATGCCGCCGAAGCCTAGCGCTTCCAGCTTGGCCATTTCCTTTACCACCTTCGGATCGAAATTCACGCCGTCGGCGTGGTACACACGCTTGGCCACGGCCTCAATCTTTTCAGCCAGCGAAAGGTCGTCTTCGTAGGCGAACTGGAAGCTGTTAGGCTCCTCGCACAGGCGCACCACTTCTTCGGCTAACGCCAGGCCGCCTTCGCCGCCTTTCGCCCACACCTCCGAAAGCGCCACGTTCACACCCAGTTCGCGGCACTTGGCTTCCACCAGCGCCAATTCGGCCGGGGTGTCGGTGGGGAACGCGTTGATGGCCACCACGCAGGGCAGCTTGTACACCTGGGTGATGTTTTCCACATGCTGCAGCAGGTTGGGCAGGCCCGCTTCCAGCGCTCCCAGGTTTTCGGTGTTCAAGTCGGCCTTGGCCACGCCGCCGTGGTTCTTCAGCGCGCGCACGGTGGCCACCACCACCACGGCGTCCGGCTTCAAGCCGCACAGGCGGCACTTGATGTCCAAAAACTTTTCGGCGCCCAAGTCGGCCCCAAAGCCGGCTTCGGTGACCGCGTAGTCGCCCAAGGCCATGGCCATGCGCGTGGCCATGATGGAATTGCAGCCGTGCGCGATGTTGGCGAAGGGGCCGCCGTGGATGAACGCCGGCGTGCCTTCCAGGGTTTGCACCAGGTTGGGCTTCAGGGCGTCCTTCAAAAGCGCCGCCATGGCGCCTTCGGCCTGCAGGTCATGCGCCGTCACCGGCTGGTCATCGAAGGTGTAGCCCACCACTATGCGGCCCAGGCGCTCCTTCAAATCGGTGATGCTGGTGGCCAAGCAGAAGATGGCCATGATTTCTGAGGCCACGGTGATGTCGAAGCCGTCTTCGCGCGGCACGCCGTGGGCCTTGCCGCCCAAGCCGCACACGATGTTGCGCAGCTGGCGGTCGTTCATGTCCACCACGCGCTTCCAGGTAATCTTGCGCACGTCGATGTTGAGCTGGTTGCCGTTGTGGATGTGGGCATCCAACAACGCGGCCAGCAAGTTGTTGGCCGCGCCTATGGCGTGGAAGTCGCCCGTGAAGTGCAAGTTGATGTCTTCCATGGGAATGACCTGGGCATATCCGCCGCCGGCGGCACCGCCTTTGATGCCAAACACGGGACCCAAGGAAGGTTCGCGCAGGGCCACCATCACGTTTTTGCCGCTGCGGGAAAGGGCATCGGCCAACCCGACGGTGGTGGTGGTTTTGCCTTCGCCTGCCGGCGTGGGGTTGATGGCGGTCACCAAAATGAGCTTGCCGGGCTCGTGTTCGGTTTCACGCAGCAGGTTGTAGTCAACCTTGGCCTTGTAGTTGCCGTAGCATTCAAGGTATTGTTCCGGCACGCCAGCCGCTTCAGCGATTTCGCGGATGTGCTTAGGTTGCGCCGCTTGGGCAATTTCGATATCAGTCAGCATAGGCTCCCTCTTCCTTCGCCGTTTTTACTGCTGCCTGAATTTTATCGACAAAGCCTTATGCGTTGCGCTCAAAAATCAAACGAAGGCCCTCAAGGGTCAAAGTTGGATTGGTTTCGGTGATGCATTCGGAATGCTGCGCTATCACCGTGGCCAAGCCGCCCGTGGCCACCACAGGCGCCGTGTAACCCAGCTGCGCGAACACACGGCGCAGCAGACCATCCACCCGGTCCGCTTCGCCAAACACGATGCCGGACTGCACCGCTTGGTCGGTGCTTTTGCCCACCACCTGCGACGGGGCCACCAAGGCCGTGTCCGCCAAGCGCGTGGCCTGCTGGAACAGCGCCTGGGCAGACGTTTCCACGCCCGGGGCGATGATGCCGCCCACAAAGCAGCCGCGTTCGTCCACCACTTCTATGTTGGTGGCGGTGCCGAAATCCACCACCACCACCGGCTGCCCGTACAAGGCGCGGGCCGCCACGGAATCGGCAATGCGGTCGGCGCCTATTTCTTCGGGCCGCGGGTAGTCTATGTCGATAAGCCCCTTGACCGCGGCCGCGCGGCATTGCAGCACGTCTAGCCCGAACAGATCGGCCACCGCGCGCGTCCAGGCTTCCGTCAGCCGCGGCACCACGCTAGAAAGCGCTGCGCCCGTCACCGTGGCGGCGTCGAACTTGTCGGAAAAGAACAGGCTGGCCAACTTCGCGCGAATTTCGTCGGCGGTGTGGCTTTTTTCCGTGGCCACGCGCCAATCGTGCGTGAGCACGTCCCCTTCGTAGGTGCCTATGACCGTTTGGGTGTTCCCCACGTCTATAACCAGCAGCGACATGCGTTCTTCCTTTCGCCTTCCGCAAAATCAACACGGCATGCAGGCCCTGCAGCCCTGCCTCAAAAGTAACAGGAACAGCCCCTACGTCAAGATAGTAAAAGCAACCTCTTGACCAATCTGCTAAAATCAACAAAATGGTAACAGATTGGCAACGCCGTTTAACTGCAGCATACCATGCGCTGCTATGCTTCAGGAAGGAAGACCGCAGTGGCAAACAATCCGCGCATCTTGGTAGTTGACGATGAGCCCACTATCACCGAATTCGTCAGCTTCGCCCTCCAACAGGAACGCTATAGTGCCGACACCGCCTCAAGCGGCGAACAGGCCTTGGAAATGATGGAGCAGCAGGCCTACGATCTGTTCATTTTGGACATCGTGATGCCTAATGGCATAGACGGCTTTGAGCTGTGCCGCCGCATCCGCGCAAACACCGACGCCCCCGTGCTGTTCCTTTCTTCGCGTGATTCCGAATTGGACAAGGTGCTAGGCCTGGAATTAGGCGCCGACGATTACCTGACCAAGCCCTTCGGCATGCGCGAGCTGCTAGCCCGCGTGCACGCCCTGCTGCGCCGAGCGGAAGGCCTGCAGCAGGCCAACCAGCCCTTGGCGGCCGCTGGTATCACGCTGGACAAGTCAGCCCACACGGCCACGTACAATTCCAACCCCATCAAACTTACGCCGCGCGAATTCGAGCTGCTGGCGTCGCTGATGTCTCACGCCGGCGAAGTGGTGAAGCGTGAAGACCTGCTGCGCGAAGCCTGGGGCTGGGAATACATCACTGAAACGAAAACGGTAGACACCCACATCAAGCGTCTGCGCGCCAAGCTGGAAAACGAAGGCATAGACCCGCGCATGATAGAAACCGTACGCGGCTACGGCTATCGCATCCAGCCCTAATGTTGCGCCCGCGACAGCTACCGTAGCCCTTTTTGTCATGCTCCGGAGTCCTCTCGACGGGTGATGGCGGCTGGAGCATATCGCCAGGGCGCGTGATTCTTGTCCGCTGACTTTGCCAGCTAGGGGAGGCAAACGGGCGCGTGACGCAAAATGACGGTTGTGAACGAATCGGGCAGACGCGGAA
>JAUNIP010000084.1 GCA_030523425.1 Coriobacteriia bacterium | reverse complement strand
TGACGCCAGGTAGCCTACTGCGCCTTTGACGCCAGGTAGGCTTCCTTTAGCTTCTTTTGCACGTCGCCGGGGGCTTGTTCGTAGCCGTCCATTTCCAGGCTGTACGAACCGCTGCCGCGGGAAATGGAGCGCAGGTCCTTGGTGTAGGTGATCACTTCGGCGTAAGGCACGCGCACGATGATGGCCGTTTCGCCGTTCACGCCGGCTTCGGTGCCCACAATGCGGCCACGGCGGGTGGACACATCGCCCATCACGGCGCCAGCATATTCTTCGGGGATGGTCACTTCCATGCGGCACCACGGTTCCAACACCACGGGGTCGGCCTTTTCGCAGGCGGCGCGGAAGCCAATGCGGGCTGCCGTGCGGAAGGCCATTTCGTTGGAGTCTACCGGGTGGTAGCTGCCGTCAAACACGGCCACGCGGATGTCTTCCATGGGATACCCAGCCACAAAGCCTTCGGCCATGGTTTCCTGTACGCCCTTGTCAACGGCGGGAATCAGGCCGCCGGGGATGGCGCCGCCCTTCACTTCGTCCACGAATTCGTAGCCAGCACCGGGGTTAGGCGAAAGGCGCAGGTAGCAGTCGCCGAATTGGCCGGCACCGCCGGTTTGCTTCTTGTGGCGGCCTTGGGCTTCGGCGGTCTTGCGGATGGTTTCGCGGTACGGAATGCGCACGGGCACCAGCTTCACGTCTACGCCGGCTTGTTCCTTGCAGCGGTTGATCAGCATGTCAACCTGGGTTTCACCCATGCAGGTGAGCACCTGCTGCTTGGTTTCTTCGTTGCGTTCCAGCTTGATGGTGGGGTCGTTTTCCACGGCGCGGGCCAAGAACACGCCCAGCTTGTCTTCGGACTTCTTGTCGGTGGCTTCTAAGACCACGGGGTAGAGCGGTGTGGGCATGGGCAGCGGGTCCACGGCAATTTCGCCGGTCAGCGAAAGGGTGTCGCCCGTGCGGGTTTCGCTCAGCTTGGGAATGATGATGATGTCGCCGGCCTTGGCGCTTTTCACGGGTGTGGTTTCCTTGCCCATCATGATGTTGAGCGAACCCAGGCGTTCCTTCTTGCCCGTGCGGGCGTTCACCAATTCCACGCCGGGCTCTAACACGCCGGAGAGAACCTTCATGAAGCTTAGGCGGCCCACATAGGGATCGGCCACGGTCTTGAAGATGAAGCCGGCCGGGCGGTTGGATTCGTCGATGGGGATGGCGGTGCCGTCGGCCATGGCGAAGCGGCCGTGGGACTGCGGGGTGGGGAAGTACGTGCATATGTCTTCCATCAGGCCTTCGATGCCCTGCTTGATGATGGTGGAACCCACAAACACCGGCACCACCAGTTCTTGGGCGATGGCCTTGTCCAGCAAGTCTTCCAGTTCTTCCTGGGTCAGCTGCTCTTCGCCTTCCAGGTACTTCATCATCAGATCGTCGTCGGCTTCGGCCACCAAGTCGCACAGCTGGTCGCGGGCCATTTCGGCGCGGTCGGCGTATTCTTCGGGGATGTCGGTCACTTGTTCCGGATTGGCGCTGTCATCGTGATAGCGCGCCTTCATGCGAATGACATCGATGACGCCCTTGAAGTCTTCGGCGTTGCCCATGGGGATGGTGACCGGGCACAAGCGCGAACCGAAGCGTGCGTGCAGCGAAGCCATGGCGGCGTCGAAATTGGCGTTTTCCTTGTCGATGTGGTTGATGAACACCGCGCGGGACAGGCGCATGTTTTCGGCTTCGCGCCACAGGCGGGTGGTCATTACCTGGGGGCCGTCAACGGCATCAACCACGAACAAGGCCATTTCGGCGGCCTGCATGGTGGAAAGCGTGTCACCCATGAAATCCGGGTGGCCAGAGGTGTCCAACAGGTTGATCTTGAAGTCCTTGTAGGGAATGGGCGCCACCGATGTTGAAATGGTGAAGCGACGCTTGATTTCCTCTTCGTCGTAGTCCAGGTAGGACTTTCCGTCGTGGGTTGTGCCCATGCGGGGAGTCTTCCCGGAAACGTAGAGCAAAGCTTCACCCAACGAAGTTTTGCCGGCGCCGTCTTGGCCAACCAAGACGACATTGCGAACCTGTTCTGTAGCTGGAGCTGCCATTGTGACCACCAACTTCCTTTTGTGCGGCCTGCCGGCGATTACGCAGGCAATGCGGGCCGCTCGAACCGTATACAAAAAGCGGAGCACCCGTGTGGGGCCGCTCCGCATAAGTGTATACCACTTGGGGCAGAAAACGTGCCTAGCGACGCTTCTTTTTCTTGCTGGCCACGCGCTGCTCGTATTCGCGCTGCAGGCGCTTGGCGCGGTTCCACGTGTTGAAGTTGGCACCTATGACTGAACAGCACAGCACGGCTATCAGAAGGGATGCGCCGCTGGCAATGATTATGGTGTCGCTGTTAAGGGCCCCGGCGAAGTAAGCGATTGCATAGATGATGCCGAACACCACCAGCGCGCCGCCGGCTAACCCCATGCGCACCAAGGCGCGGTGTTTTTCGTCTTCTAGGGATTCGTTGTAGCCTTGCTTTTTCGCCATGCGGGCCTCCTTGGCTTGTTTCCTACAGAAAGGCTCCCCTGGCAGGGGAGCCTGAATTTACGCACAAGCGTTATGGCAGCACGTATTAGTGGTGGTCGCCGGCACCCGGGGCGCTCTTGCGCTCGTAGAGCTTCTTGCCCATTTCGGCATGTACTTCCGTGATGGGCTTGCGGCCGAAGTTGAAGTTGTACAGGGCGAAGGTGAGCATGCAGCACACCGCCAAGCCGCACACGGCAATCAGGAAGCTGCACAGGTGCTCAATCCCAATCATGAATTCTTCGCCGCCTAAGGCGAAGTCCACGCCCACGTTGTACATGTTGTAGCCGCCTACGGGGATCATCACGCTGAAGCCTTCGCCGAACACGTTGGCCAACAGGGTGGAAAAGCCGCAGGGGGCCAAGATGGCGCCGCAGCACCAAGCGAACATCAGGATGTGCCAATGCTGGGCCTTCTTCCCCAAAATCTTCTTCCAGATTTCCCAGCAAATTTGGAAGAAGGCGCACAGGATGCCGCCCATCAGGAAGGCCGCGGGAAACACCATACCGGTGGTGTTGCGCTCGGACACGAAGATGGGATTGGCGTTTAAGCCGGTGACCTGGCAGATGTAGCCAAACAGAATGCAGATGACCGCGCCCACGAAGTTGAACCACAGCACCATCCACAAGGCCGGGCGTAGGCATTCCCACACCGACTTGCCCTTGGTCCACGGGTTGATGGACTTCATGCCGATGGCCATGGCGAAGCCGCTAAACGGCAGGAACGAACCGAAGTCGGCCCATTCGCCCAACAGCTGGTACAGCGCGAAGCCGCCCAGGAGGCACCCGATGATGCCCATGGAAATAAGCGTGATGCCGCCCGAAAAGTTTCCGATGAAGGGCGTTTCCGTTACTGGCGTCTGCTGCCAGCACACCAAAATTGCCTGAGCGATAAGGGCCAACGCGCCGCCCACCAAAAAGCTCAGGACAGTCTTCTTCCAAGCTTGCATAATTTCTTCCCCTTTACTGTTCCTTCGAAATTTCGCCAGGTGCCTCCTCCAAGCGCCCGGCGCTGTAACCATTGAATAGTAACAAATGAAGTGCCCGCTTTACGGCGGCGCAAGAAAAAAAGTGAACAGGCTGTGCGCGAAAAGAGCAAATGCCGCAGGAAGCGGGGTGCGGGAAACATGCGCCCATGTTGTTCCGACGGTAACGGCCTTCGGGACTTGGGGAGTGGAAGAATCTAGTTCGGGGTGAGGGGCACTTGCATTGGGCAAGCGCACGAAGCAAGCGTTTGTGTCACCTGGACTGGAGGCCCCGCAGGGGCCGGAGTGGAGAAGTCTACTCCGGGTGGGGACTGCTCCCATTGGCGAACGCACGGGGCGCGACGGGGGCGCTGCGCTGGTGGCTTAGGGCAAGGAAAAGAAGGGCAGGCGGCTTGGGGCATGGAGCCTCGCCTTCGGCGACGCGGGGGTTTCGCAGGCCGCGGGTTCGCGCGCACGAGGCGCAATGGAGGCGCTGCGCTGGGGCTATTAGGGCAAGGAAAAGGAGGCGTGCTGCTTTGGGGCATGGACCCTCGCCTTCGGCGACGCGCGCCGTGGCGGGCTTGGGGCGTGGGCCGGCCGCGGGTTCGCGCGCACGAGGCGCAATGGAGGCGCTGCGCTGGGGCTATTAGGGCAAGGAAAAGGAGGCGTGCTGCTTTGGGGCATGGACCCTCGCCTTCGGCGACGCGCGCCGTGGCGGGCTTGGGGCGTGGGCCGGCCGCGGGTTCGCGCGCACGAGGCGCAATGGAGGCGCTGCGCTGGGGCTATTAGGGCAAGGAAAAGGAGGCGTGCTGCTTTGGGGCATGGATCCTCGCCTTCGGCGACGCGGGGTTTTCGCGGGCCGCTGGGTCGCGCGCACGAGGCGCGATGTGAGCACTGCGCTGGGGCTATTAGGCAAGGAAAAGAAGGGCAGGCGGCTTGGGGCATGGACCCTCGCCTTTGGCGACGCGCGCTGTGGCGGGCTTGGGGCGTGGGCCGGCCGCGGCCCCGCCTGGCAGGAAACGCCGAAAGTTGGAACGGTTTCCGGGGAAAGTGGCAGGAGAACGCGAAAGTTGGAACGCACGGGCTCTGTCGGGGCTAGGCGGGCGCGTGCGCCGAGGGACCTGGATTCGACGCCACCTTTGTGACCTGGGGAAA
>JAUNIP010000022.1:13653-28068 GCA_030523425.1 Coriobacteriia bacterium | reverse complement strand
TCATATCCATCCCAAACATCGGACGACCGTCTTAACGCGGTGCGCGAAATAGCCCAAAAGATATTGCTGTGCGGACTAAGCCGAGCAGGTTTTTCGGCGAAGCGGCGTTTTACGGCGGCACCGCCTTGCGCGTGTTTTACGGGCTAAACCGATTTTCCGAAGATTTGGACTTTTCTCTGAAACAACCAAATTCCCTGTTCAGCTTTGAAAAGTATCTTCCCCAGGTGGCCAAGGAAGCGCAAAGCTTCGGCTTTTCATTCGACTATCAGCTTCGCGAAAAGGCAACGGATGGGCCCATCCGCACGGCTTTCATGAAGGCGAACGCTCGCGAACACGTGCTGATGCTGTACCCGCAGGATAAGCTGGCGCAGCAAATTCACTTCCAACAGACCATCAAAGTGAAGCTGGAGGCAGACACAAACCCTGCGTGCGGCGCCACACTATAACCAGGCAAAGCGCGACGTCTTGCCTTTTATAAGCCATCCAGCAACCATTCAGGCTTGGTCAGCGGATTTCTTCAAGTCCATAACAAACGGCCTAGAAAGCGTTTAGCGGGTGGTGAAAACGTTTGCTTTTCTTTGCGCTTTTTGAAGCGAAAGTTTGGGGCGAAAATTTTTTAAATTTGAAAAACCGCAGGTCAAAAGCTTGATAAAGGTTGATTGTCCACAATTTGCTAACTGGTTATCAAATAAAAACCCACATTGCTGAAATATGCGAAAAGTGAACGAAATAGGGGAGTAATAGCAGCGAAGACGCATGAAAACGAATGCGTTTTGTGCCGTCAAAAGGCCCTTGGCAAAGCCTAAAAGACTTTGCTCTTCTTTGCGCTATTTCTTATGTGGAAAAGTGCCATATTTAAGAAAAACCCCAGTTCAACAGAGTAAACAAGCAGATTATCCACAAAAAGCCAACTAAGTATAGACAACATATCTACAAGGAAACCGCAAAGGCACGAGTCAGGCACCGTACCCCCTTTTTTTGACCCGCTCTTTCGTCCCAAGCCTGTCTGTTCGCGTTGTGTGAACGACGAAAAGCCCGATTTCGTCGTTCACAAGGCGAAATAAGCCCTTGTTTGGCGTTGTGTGAACGACGAAGGCCTTCCGTATGGCCTTGCCTGGTTTCTACTTTCAGGTGATTCTGTCCGCAATTCATCGCTGAACTGGGATTTTAGTGATTTCAGAAAGCCGAAGAAAAGCCGGGCGCTTCGACCAAGCGGCCGCGAAGCGGAAAATGAGGCCAAATAGTGAGGTTAGGGATGCCTTCGTCGTTCACACAACGCGAAAAAGACGCAGAATCCGTTGTGTGAACGACGAAATCGGCCGTTTCGTCGTTCACACAACAATTCTTGAGTTGCTGCACCTTGCGGCGACGTTGCTAGAGATAGCATTAGTGTTGCAGAAAGCCCACGAACAGTCAGCGCCCGGGCCACGCCTGAGGCGAAAACTGAAGAACCGCAAGCACTAAGCTTACGGTCCTTCTCAAGCTATTGGCGCTGCCCAGCATCTCTACTTGCGGGCATCCGTCGGCCGTCAGTATACCAAAACCCCGTAAACCTGTCACCCAGCTGGCAGCGCCTCCCTCGAAGGGAGGTGATCACCATGGAAACCCTGTTTGAGTTGCTGCACCTTGCGGCGACGTTGCTAGAGATAGCATTAGTGTTACAGAAAGCCCACGAACAGTCAGCGCCCGGGCCACGCCTGAGGCGAAAACTGAAGAACCGCAAGCACTAAGCTTACGGTCCTTCTCAAGCTATTGGCGCTGCCCAGCATCTCTACTTGCGGGCATCCGTCGGCCGTCAGTATACCAAAACCCCGTAAACCTGTCACCCAGCTTGCAGCGTCCCAACAACGTCATTCCCAGCGGAGCGGTGCGGTTGCGCGCAGTGGGCGAAACGCGCGGGGCGCGGGAGCTTGTGTGTTGCCCAGCGGAACCAAACGCAGGCACCCGTCGGCCGTAAGCATATTAGGACCCTGCGAACGCGTCTTTCCGACCCGCTCCTTCAGCTTCAGGTGCGCGTCATTTAATTTGCGCTTCTTTGCGCTTGCGCGGACAGCTTGTTTTCCAAAAATTGCATGTTCCCTACAAGCAATTACAAAACCGCAGGTCAAACGCGCGCCTAAAATCAGCCCGCCAGCCTCGCAACACGTCTTAAAGCACAAACAAAACCAAAAAGCAAGAAAAAGTTCTCAGAAATCTGTGAACAGCAAACCAAATTTCAACAGAATGGCAACGCGCCGCACACAAAAATGGAAAAAATACGCAGGTAAACCCCCGCACGCCCCAGAAAAGCAACAATTTGGAATTTTTTCCAGCGATGCCCGCCCTTTTCGGCCTCGAACCCCTTACTATGGAACGTGGACACTTGGCATAAGTGTGCTTTGCGCACGCCTGAAATAATGGCGCGCGGGCAAAACACCAGGTCAAGTGCAAAAAGGTAACAAGAGCACAAAGGCTCGCGTTTATATGTTGGTTGGTAGTAAAGGCAGGTGTTAGCAATGACAAGAAAGACAAAAACTCGCATTAGCAACTTCAACAAGGCTGTAGGAGCGATATTCCTATCGTTTGTTCTGGTGTTCAGCCAGATCCCCTTCAGCTTCGGTAACGATTCCGCAGCCACCGGCGAAAGCGCCGGCGACTCGTCGCTGATTATTTCCAGCGGCACAAGCACGGAAGAACCGGAGTCCGTGGCCGTAACGCCCACAGGGCTAGAAGACGAAGTCACCCCCGCGGAAGAGCCCGCGGCAGTAGTTGATCCTGCGCCCGCGGAAAACCCCGCGCCCGCGGAAGATGCCACCCCCGCGGAAGAGCCCGCGCAGCCTGAAGCGCCCGCGCCCACTGAAGTAACGGTGAACTACCAAATTGCCACCGGCGCCCGCGTGTTGGTGGGCCAAGAAGAATATGCCACCAACGGTGAATTCAAGGCTCCCATTTCCCAGGAACTGAAGTTCAAGGTGGAAACCAACGAAGGCTACGAAGTTGACAAGGTTGTTGCCAACACCACCGAGCTGACCGCCGACGCCAACAAAGACTACGCCCTGACCGCCGAAGCCACGGCGGCTGACGTAGTGTTGGTGGTAACGGTGAAGGAAGTCGCTCCGGAACCCGCAACCAACACCAACACTAACGCAGCCGAAAACACCAACGCCACCGAGAACGCAAGCGAAAACACGGCAGACAATACCAACGCAGTCGAAAACACCAACGCCAATGAAAACGCAAGCGAAAAAGAACAGGCCCCCGCGTCTGCGCCCGCATACGAAGGTTACGCTACCGTGGGTGGCTTCTTCGGCATTGGCGCCGTCACGGTCAAAGTGACTGCTGACGCTGGCGTCCTGCCCGAAGGCACTACCGTGCAGGCCTCCAAGGTCAACAACGACAAGGTGAAGAAAGCCATCGAAAAGGCGTCTTCCCGTTCCGTTAAGTCTTATGTGGCCATAGACGTGACCCTGGCGGATGCCCAGGGCAAGACCATTCAGCCCAACGGCACCGTCAACGTATGTTTCTTCAATAACGGTGTGTCTGGCGAAGAAATGAGCGTGTACTACGTCAATGGCGACTCCGCATACCGCATGGGCGCCCGCCAGGTCGACTCCGGCTGCGCCAGCTTCGACACCAACCACTTCAGCACCTACGCAGTGTCTGGCCTCACAGCAGCCAGCACCCAGGCTGCTGCACCTGCCACCCAGGCCGCCACGCCGGCAGCCCAGGCGAGTTCGGCGGTTGGCGATTACGTAACGTACAGTTGGGCTGACCCCAAAACGGACACCTATTACGCCAAAATCGTCGTTACCGTGGACGGACAAGAAGTTGCCATGGAGACTGTAAGTGCGAAACGCAACAGGATGACATTCGCGCTGACCGACGCTGCGAGCAGCAAGTATGAGATCTCCTCGATTACAAGCGCTAAGGGCACGGATAGCAGCGGCAGATACAAGGTCGAGAGCAAAGAATCTAATTCCCCCACTACTATCACTGTCGCGCTGACCACCAAGGCCGCCCCGGTTCAGCCCACTGCCATTTCCATCACAGGGGCAAACACCGTACAGCAATACAGCACTATCCAGCTTACGCCGGTCTTTACGCCGGAGGGGTCCACGACTGAAGTCGCCTGGACCTCTTCGAACACCGACATTGCTACGGTAGACGCCACCGGCAAGGTCACTGGTGTTGCCACCGGCAAAGTTACCATCTATGCGGGCATCAAGCTTGCAGATGACACTCAGGACTACGCAACCCATACGGTGGAGGTAACTGCCCCCAGCAGCACCAACAATGCCGACTTCTATTACTTGAAGACTCCTTTATCCGATCCTGCTTCGAATGACACGAGCCAGTGGGGCAGCTGTATCGGCGTTGGCACCGTCAACCTTACGGGAGCAGTTTTTGTAAACAATAAAAACTGCTTCATTGCTGGTGATCCTGACCGTGTGATTACTTGGCCGAGCGGTTTCGACGACGGCTACGTGCCGAAAACTTCCTCGCACTGGACCATCATCTACAACGCGTTTAAATCTACGGTAGGCGATGTAGCTGAGGATGATATTGAATATATCCGCCTAGTTCCCTACAAGATTTCCAACAACCAAACTTATCATGTTGACTGTACGGTTTATATCAAGGTGGCGAACATTTACACCGCCACCTACTACCTGTGGGATGCCGGCGGCACGGGCTACGTGTGGCAATATGCCGAGACCGTGCGCAGCGGTGGCACCACCAACTTGCCCTCCAACTTGAGCAACCTGCCCGGCACCAAGACGGACAGCACTGGTCACACCTATCGCCTGGTAAGCTGGTATGAAAACCCCGGCCTGTCTGGCTCTCGGGCTTCTTTCCCCTACAGCGTCACGAGCAATGTTAATTTCTACGCCAAGTACGTTGCCGACCTTGTTTTGACTTACGACTTGGATGGTGGCACGTGGGACCAAACCACGGACAAGGATTTCTGGGCTGCGGGCACCACGGCGTATGTGCGCCCCGCTGTGCCCACAAAGGACGGCTATGAGTTTGTGGGTTGGAAATCCAGCTACGATGACGAGATCTACACAGGAAACCAGTTCTTCACTATGCCGGACGAAAACGTGACCCTTACTGCCCTGTGGAAAGAAAAGCCCAAGGTGCTAGTTACCACCACGGGTGGAACCTGGACCTATGATGGTCAGGCTCATGGCGCCACAGTAGCCGTTGCGGGCCTTCCCGATGGGTATACCTGCACCGCCACCTCCGACGACACCGCCACCCACGTGGCGGAAGGCACCGTGACCGCCAACTGCGACCACCTGGTTATTAAAGATGCAGATGGGAACGAGGTCGAACTCAGCAAGTTTGTTATCACTTATGAGGACGGCTCCATCACCATCACCCCGGCTACGTTGACGGTGACCACTCCGGACGCCACCAAGGCTTACGATGGCACGCCTCTGACGGCTGAGGGTTCCATCAGCGGCTTCGTGTCCGGCGAATCCGCTGAGTTCACCGTTACCGGCACGCAAACGCAGGTTGGTTCCAGCACCAACTCTTACAAGATTGACTGGACCAAGACCGCAGCCGCCGGCGACAAGCAGGCTGCCCAGAGCGACTACGCCATCACCGAGAGCCTGGGCACCCTGACCGTGAACAAAAACACCACGGCCATCGTGATTACAGCTGGTTCTGCTACCAAGCCCTACGATGGCACCGCCCTCACCGAAAACGCTGCTACCGTCACCTACGGCGGCACGACAGTGACCGGCACCCAGAACGTTGACGGCACCTGGTCCTACACGCTGCCTACTAACGACAAGCTGACCGTGACCGTGACCGGCACCATCACCGATGCAGGGACTGTCAGCAATGAGGTTACCTACAGCCTGGAGAATGCGAGCAGGTACACCAGCGTCACCAAGAAGGACGGCACGTTGACCATCACGCCGGTGGCCATCGAGATTACGGCTGCTTCCGGCAGCAAGACTTATGATGGCACTCCGCTGACCAACTCCGGCTGGACCATCACCTCTGGTAAGTTGGTGGGCAACGACGCTATCAGCGTTACCGTGACTGGCAGCCAAACCTACGTTGGCAGCTCCGCCAACGTTCCCAGCGACGCCAAGATGACCACGGGCGACGCCAAGAACTACACCTTCACTTATGTGAACGGCACCCTTACTATTAATAAAGTAACCACGGCTATTGTGATTACCGCCAAAAGCAACTCCAAGATCTACGACGGCACCGCCCTGACCGACAGCGGCTACACCTACACCCAGGGCGTGCTGGCAGAAGGCGACGTGCTGACCGCCGTGGTCGAGGGCTCCCGGACCGACGCCGGCAGCGGTGACAACACCGTGACCAGCTACAAGGTCATGCGCGGCGACACCGACGTAACCGCCAACTACACCTTCGGAGACAGCGTCGACGGCACGCTGACCGTGAACCCGGTGGAAATCACCATAACTGCTGAAGATGCCACTAAGGTCTACGACGGCACGCCCCTGACCAAGGACTCCTGGAAGATTACTTCTGGCGCTTTGGTGGGCAACGACTCCATTACCGTCAAGGTGACCGGCTCCGTCACAACAGTTGCCGACAGCCCCAAGGACAACGTTCCCAGCGACGCTACCGTGACCGCCGGTAAGCAGGTCAACTACAAGTTCACCTACGTAAACGGCAAGCTGACCGTGACCCAAGACCAGAATGCTATCGTTATCAACGCTGCCTCTAACAGCAAGACCTACGACGGCACGCCCTTGACCGCAAACTCCGCCACCGTCACTTATGGCGACCAAACCCTGATCGGCACCCAGAACGCGGACGGCAACTGGGAGTACACGCTGCCCACCGGCGACAAGCTGACCGTGACCGTGACCGGCTCTGCCACCAACGTGTCCGACACGGAAACCGGCAACAACGTGGTCACCTACACCTTAACCAACAAGGAACAGTACAGCAGCGTCACCGCCAATAATGGCACCCTGACCATCAACCCGCGCACCGTCACCGTGACGGGCGACGGCTGGGATGATCCCCAGCCCTACACCGGCAGCCAGTACAGCAAGAACACCTGTACCTTCGACAACGTGGTGACGGGCCAGACCGCCACCATCACCTACGACATCTCCGGCACGAACCCCGGCACCTACACCGGCACCTTCGGCAACGACTTCAAGGTCATGGCCGGCGACGTCAACGTGACCGCCAACTACACGCTGGGTACCAAGACCCCCGGCACGCTGACGATTAACGACTCTGGCGACATCAAGGATTACGTGATCCTGACCCCCACCGACGTGATCAAGACCTACGACGGCAACACCTACAGCGCCGGCACGGCGACCGCGAACGACAGCAATGGCAATACCGTCAAGATTGAGTACAGCGTCGACGGCGACACCTGGACCACCAATCCTGCTGACATCAAGGCCACTAACGTCGCCGACTCCGTGACCGTCCAGGTGCGCGCCAGTGTGCCCGGCTACTACACCGGCTACGTCACCGGCACTCAGGTCCTGACCATCAACAAGCGCCCCGTCACCTTCACCGGTGAGACGGCCAGCAAGACCTACACCGGTTCTGAGCAGGAGATCAACGACGTGACCGTGGGCGGCGACGGCCTGGTGACCGATCAGACCTCCAATGTGGTCTACAGTGCCAAGGGCACCGAGGTCGGCAACTATCCCGGCGACATCACCACCAAGGACGAGGTGAAGATTACCGACACCCAGGGCAACGACGTGACCGCCAACTACAACATCACCACCACGCCCGGCGCCCTGACCATCACCGCCTCCGACGCTGACTGGACCATCAGTCTGGACGACGACACCTACACTTACGACGGCGCGGACCACTACAACACCAAGAGCGCGACCTCCACGGCGCTCAGCGGCACCACGACCTTCAGCTACTCCTTTACGCAGGACGGCACCTACGTGGCGTCCCTGTCCCAGCTGACCCGGACCGATGCGGACACCTACACCATCTACGTGAAGGCCACCAACCCCAACTACAGCAACGAGGCCACCACTACCGCGCAGCTGATCATCAACAAGGCTCTCGTGACCATCACGACGCCTACTGACAGCAAGACCTACGACGGCACGGCCCTGACCAAGGAAGGTACCATCACCGGCATTGTCCCCAGCGAAACCGTGACCTTCACCACCACGGGCACCCAGACCTACGTGGGCTCCAGCGACAACACTTACACGCTGGTTTGGGATGGCACTGCCAAGGAAAGCAACTACACGGTTACCGACACTGTGGGCAAACTGACTGTGACTGCTCCTACCAGCCCGGATGATGATAACTGGCCCATCAAGAAGACCCATGAGGGCACCGAATACGCCTTGGGCGAGACCGTCACGTTCACCATCACCGTGACCAACATCTACGACGAGACCAAGACCATCACTATCACCGAGCAAGAAGGCGTAACCCTCAGCCAGAACGTCTTCGAGAACGTGCCCTCCGGCGAAACCGTGAACACCACTGCTACTTACGTGGTGACCCAGGAAGACATTGTGGCCGGCACCTTCAAGAACACCGCCACCGCCACCTTCAGCGGCGAGAGCACGTCCTACGACGGCGAAGATGAGATCACGCCTGAGGATCCGAACCCCAACTACACCGTGGTCAAGGCCCTGACCAACGCCGGTACCGGCACCGACGGCGCCTTCTTGGCCGACGAAGTGGCCCAGTTCACCATCACCGTTACCAACACGGGCAACCTGGATCTGACCAACGTCACCATCGCTGAGAACCTGAATGGCGCAGTCATCGCCGATGGCACGGGCTACACCGTGGCCAACAACGTGGCCACCATCGCCACCCTGCCTCAGGGCGGCACCCCCGTGGTCATCAACGCAACTTACCAGGTGACCCAGGCCGACGTGGACGCTGCTGCCAATGGCCAGGCGCTCACCAACGTGGTTACCGCCGATGCCACCACGCCTGGTGGCGACAAGCCCGATCCCAACCCCAACCCGGTTCCCGTTCCCACGGACAAGACCGCAGGCCTCAAGGTCACCAAGACCTCCGACGCCGACGGCACCACCGTGGCCCTGGGCCAGACCGTGACCTTCACCATCGTGGCCGAAAACACCGGCCAGGTGACCCTGACCAATGTGAACGTGGTTGACCAGCAGACCGGCCTCAACGAGACCGTGGCCTCCATGGCTCCGGGCGCCAAGCAGACCTACACCACCACCCACGTCATCGATCAGGCCGACATCGTGGCTGGCCAGTACGTGAACTACGTCACCGCCAAGGGCACCGATCCTTCCGGCAACGAGATCACCGGCGAGACCTTCGACAAGGTGACGCCCGCTGCGCCTAACGCCGACTTCACCGCCGTGAAGACCCTGACCAACGCCGGCACCGGTACAGACGGCGCCTTCAAGGCCGGCGAGACCGCTGAGTTCGACATCACTGTTAAGAATGTTGGCAACCTGGACCTGACCAACGTCACCGTCACTGAAAACCTGGCCGGCGCCACCATCGTGGACGGCACCGGCTACACCGTGACCGACAATGTGGCCACCATCGAAAGCCTGCCTGTGGGCGGCGAAGCCGTGGTGGTCAAGGCCACCTATACCGTGACCCAGGCCGATGTGGACGCCGCGGCCACCGATCCCGCCAACGCGCTGACCAACGTGGCCACCGTGACGGGCAGCGGCCCCGGTGACAACAACCCCGATCCCGAGACCCCGGACATTCCGGTTCCCACCGACAAGACCGGCGCGCTGCAGGTGGTTAAGACCTCCGACGTGGCCGCGGACGCAACCGCCGCTTTGGGCCAGACCGTCACCTACACTATTACCGTTACCAACAACGGCCAGGTGACCCTGAGCAACATTGCTGTGGTTGACGCCCAGACCGGCCTGAGCGAAACCATCGCGACGCTGGAGCCCGGCGCCACCCAGACCTTCACGGCCACCCATGTGATTGCCGAAGCCGACGTGCTGGCTGGCACCTATAGGAACACGGCAACGGCCACCGGCACCGATCCCAGCGGCGAAACGGTCACCGGTTACGACACCGAGACCGTGACCACCGACACGGCTGCCGGCCACATCACCGTGACCAAGGCCACCACCAGCACCGCGGCTGCCGCCGACGGCAAGTACGCGCTGGGCGAAACCATTTCCTACAACGTGAGCGCCACCAACGACGGTAACGTGACCCTGACCAACGTGGTTGTGACCGACCCGCTGACCGGCGCCACCTGGACCGTGGGCACGCTGGAGCCCGGCCAGAGCACCGAAGTGTTCGCCACAACGTATGTGGTCACCGAAGCTGACGTAGTGGCCGGCCATGTGGTGAACAACGCCACGGCCACCGCCACCACGCCGGACAACGTGCCCGATCCCGAGACCACCCCGGGCACCACCGACGATCCCACCGTGGATCCCACAGGCGAGCTGACCATCGTTAAGACCACCACCAGCACCCCGGCCCAGGGCAACACCTACGGCCTGGGCGAGGTGATCACCTACAGCATCACCGCTACCAACACAGGCAACATCACCCTGAACGACGTGGTGGTTACCGACGAACTGACCGGCGACAGCTGGACCGTGGGCACCATGATTCCTGGCGCCACCGTTTCGTACACCGCCACCCATACCGTGACCGAGGCCGATGTGTTGGCCGAAAACGTGGTGAACAACGCCACCGGTTCTGCCACCACGCCCGAAGGTGAGCCTGACCCCGAGATTATCCCGGGTGAAACCGACGACCCGACCGACGATCCTGCCGGCCAGATCACCGTGGTCAAGACCACCACCAGCACGCCTGCCAACGGCGAAACCTACGCCTTGGGTGAGACCATCACCTACCAGGTGGTTGCCACCAACACCGGCAACGTCACCCTGACTGACGTGGTGGTCACCGACGAGCTGACGGGCGACACCTGGAACATCGACGGCGAGTTCGCTCCTGCCGCCACCCAGACCTTCACGGCCACCCATGTGGTCACCGAAGCTGACGTGTTGGCTGGCAGCGTGGTGAACAACGCCACTGCCACGGGCAACACTCCTGACGGCGTGAACCCGCCTGAGGTTATCCCCGGCGAAACCGAGGACCCGACCGATGAGCCTAACGGCCATGCCACCATCGTGAAGACCACCACCAGCACCGCCGCTGCCGCCGACGGCCGCTACGTGCTGGGCGAGGCCATTACCTACAACGTCACCGTTACCAACGACGGCAACCTGACGCTGACCGACGTGGTCGTGACCGACGAACTGACCGGCGACGAATGGACCGTGGACAGCCTGGCGCCCGGTGCTTCGCGCACCTTCACCGCCACCCACGTGGTCACCGAAGCCGACATCCTGGCCGGCACCGTGGTGAACAACGCCACCGGCACCGCCACCAGCCCCGACCCGGATAACCCGAACCCGCCTGTGGTTCCCGGCACCACCACCGACGACCCCGAGGATCCCGCCGGCCACGCGACCATCACTAAGACCACCACCAGCACGCCCGCTGACGGCAAGGCCTACGTGCTGGGCGAAACCATTACCTACAACGTCACCGTTACCAATGACGGCAACCTGACGCTGACCGACGTGGTCGTGACCGACGAACTGACCGGCGACGAATGGACCGTGGACAGCCTGGCGCCCGGTGCTTCGCGCACCTTCACCGCCACCCACGTGGTCACCGAAGCCGACATCCTGGCCGGCACCGTGGTGAACAACGCCACCGGCACCGCCACCAGCCCCGACCCGGATAACCCGAACCCGCCTGTGGTTCCCGGCACCACCGAAGACGACCCCGAGAATCCCAATGGCCACATCACCGTGACCAAGACCTCCGACGTGGCCGAAGGCACGCTGCTGGCCGAAGGCGACGTGGTGAACTACACCGTGACCGCCACCAACGACGGCAACCTGACGCTGACCGACGTTGTGGTGAACGACGAGCTGCTGGGCGCCAGCTGGACCATCGAGGGTGAATTCGCCCCCGGCGCCAGCCAGACCTTCACCGGCTCCTACACCGTGACCGCCGCCGACGTGGCCGCCGGCCATGTGGCCAACGTGGCCACCGCCACCGGCACCAGCCCCGACCCGGACAACCCGACGCCTCCTGTGACGCCGGGCGAAACCGACGATCCGACCGAGGTGGCCGGCCCCAGCCTGTTCGTTGACAAGGTGGCCGACGTGAAGTCTGGTGCCACCCTGGGCCAGACGGTGACCTTCACCATCACCGTTACCAATAACGGCAACGTGACCGTCACCGGCATTACCGTGGCTGACGAACAGACCGGCCTGTCCGAGACCATCGACAGCCTGGCCGCTGGCGAAACCCGCACCTTCACCACCACGCATGTGATCACCGAAGCCGACATCTTGGCTGGTGGCTACGCCAACACGGCAACCGCCACGGGCGAAGATCCCAACGGCAACCCCGTGGAGGCCACCGACACCGAAACCGTGACGCCTGAGAACCCGGCTGGCCACATCACCGTGGCCAAGACCAGCAGCGCTTCTGGAACCGTGGCTTTGGGCGACACCGTTAACTACAGCATTACCGCCACCAACGACGGCAACCTGACGCTGACCAACGTGGTGGTCACCGACGAACTGACCGGCGACGAATGGACCATCGAAAGCTTCGCCCCCGGCGCCAGCCAGACCTTCACCACCACCTATACGGTTACGGAAGCCGACGTGCTGGCCGGCCATGTGGTGAACGTGGCAACCGCCACCGGCACCAGCCCCGACCCGGACAACCCGAACCCGCCTGTGACGCCGGGCGAAACCGACGACCCGGCGGAGACCCCCGTGGCCCATATGACCATCGTGAAGACCTCCGACGTGGCCGAAGGCACGCTGCTGGCCGAAGGCGACGTGGTGAACTACACCGTGACCGCCACCAACGACGGCAACCTGACGCTGACCGACGTTGTGGTGACCGACGAGCTGACCGGCGACAGCTGGACGGTTGACAGCCTGGCGCCCGGCGCTTCGCAGACGTTCACCGCCACCTACACCGTGACCGCCGCCGACGTGGCCGCTGGCCAAGTGGTGAACGTGGCCACCGCCACGGCCGACCCGATCGACGACCCGACCGATCCCGGCAACCCGATCATCCCCGGCACCACGCCGGGCGAAACCGACGACCCGACCGAGGTGGCCGGCCCCAGCCTGTTCGTGGAAAAGACCAGCGACGCCACCGCCGCCGCCACCGTGGGCCAGACCGTCACCTTCACCATCACCGTTACCAACAACGGCAACGTGGTTGTGAACAACATCGCCGTGACCGACGAGCTGACCGGCCTGTCCGAGACCATCCAAACGCTGGCGCCCGGCGCTTCGCAGAGCTTCACCACCACGCATGTGATTACCGAAGCTGACGCGATTGCGGGCTCTTACGTGAACGTGGCCACCGCCACCGGCACCACGCCGGACGGCACCACCGTCACCGACGACGGCACGTCCACCGTGCCTACCACGCCGGCCGTTGTGCCTGGCCCTGGCCCCGCGCCCGTGGTTCCCGCTGGTCCTGGCTTCGTGCCCGCAGCCACCCCGATTGACGGCCTGATTGACGCCATGGAAACCTTGGCCGAAACGGTGTTCCCGCCCGCCGAGACCACCATCGACGAGGACGGCAACCCCTTGGCCGGCCCGGGCCACGACGCCTGCTGGGTGCACTACTACATCTTCTTGGGCATCCTGGTCACGCTGGCATACAGCCTGTGCGTCATCATCAGGCGTCAGAACTACATCCGTCGCCTGAACAACCATGACGACGACGCCATGGGTAAGAACAAGAAGGAAGGCCAGCAAGGCTCTGAAGGCGTAGGTTCGCCCGCAGGCGCCCAGCCGGTCATGTAAACCAATCCCCTCCGGGGCCCTTCGGGGCCCTGGGGGACCTTCGGAATCTAGCCCGGAAGCAGGCCCACCCTGGGACCGCAAGGCCCCTAGAACGAACGAGAGAACTAACAAGAGGAACTTACGATGCGCAAGAGCAATTGGATCATATATGCGGTGGCGCTGCTTATTTCCGCCTTCCTGCTGTGGCTGTGGTACCACCTGAACTTCAACGCCATCGACAGCCCGCTGGATTTGGTGCTGTCCATAATCTGGTGGTGCTTGGTGCTGGTGGCCTGTCTGGCCATACGCAACCGCGAAAAGGTGCGCCGCGAAAAGGTGAACACCTGCTTTTTGGCGCCCATGAAGCTGTACAACTCCGAAGCCGGCCTGATGGAACTAACCCCCGGCGCTTCTGCTGTGGAAAGCATCCAGCAGGTGCTTGAGGGCCTGAAGTACAACTTCCACATGGAAACCTACCCTGGCGAAAAGGACGACGAAGGCAACGAGACCGACAAGGTGAACTTCGTGTACGTGGTGCGCACCACCAAGTTCAAGCCCGCCGACAAGCAGGAAGACAAGCAGGCCGAAGCGCAGGCCGATGCCGCCGCCCAAGTGG
>JAUNIP010000022.1:0-13553 GCA_030523425.1 Coriobacteriia bacterium | reverse complement strand
GACAAGCAGGAAGACAAGCAGGCCGAAGCGCAGGCCGATGCCGCCGCCCAAGTGGCAGCCGAAACCGGCAACCCCGCCGTGGCCGCGGCCGCCCAGCAGGAACAGGAAGACCCCGAATGGGAAGGCGAAGTGGCCATATGTTCCCGTCCGGACGACGACCCCAGGCAGTTCAAGAACAAGCAAGAACTGCTGGCCATCCTAGAGCCAGCACCCATAGCGGCATAAGGAACAGCGTAAGGAAAAAGCAAAGGAGGGGCGAAATTTCGCCCCTCTTTTTTGGCACCACCCCACGCACGGCTCATCTCCCACCTGCGCCATGCGTTCGAAATATGAAAGATTTATCTGCTTAGCCACCATGCTTGGACACAAACTTGCGCGTAGTTTAGAGTAGAATAAGCGGGACGAGAGATTCTGCGCGCCCTCGCTTGGGCAGCGCAGGGCAAACGAAGAGGCAAGCATGCGCAAGAGCAACTGGATCATATTTATAGTCCTGATTATCATTTCGGCATTTCTGCTGTGGCTGTGGTACCACCTGAACTTCAACGCCATCGACAGCCCGCTGGATTTGGTGCTGTCCATAATCTGGTGGTGCTTGGTGCTGGTGGCCTGTCTGGCCATACGCAACCGCGAAAAGGTGCGCCGCGAAAAGGTGAACACCTGCTTTTTGGCACCCATGAAGCTGTACAACTCCGAAGCCGGCCTGATGGAGCTTGAGCCTGGCGAATCCACGGTAGAGCGCATCCAGCAGGTGCTGGAAAACCTGGAGTACAACTTCCATATGGAAACCTACCCCGGCGAAAAGGACGACGAAGGCAACGAAACCGACAAGGTGCACTTCGTGTACGTGGTGCGCACCACCAAGTTCAAGCCCGCTGACAAGCAGGAAGAAGATCCGCAGGCCGAAGCCGCCGCCCAGGTGCAGGCCGAAGCCGCCACCCAGGTTGCCGCCGAAACTGGCGACCCCGCCGTGGCCGCGGCCGCCCAGGCCCAAGACCAGCAGCAAGAAGACCCCGAATGGGAAGGCGAAGTGGCCGTGTGTTCCCGTCCGGAGGACGACCCCAGGCAGTTCAAGAACAAGCAAGAACTGCTGGCCATCCTGGAACCCCAAGCAGTCCCTTCCGTGGTGTAGCTGCGTGTTGCCATTCACTCATGAAAAAGGCTGGACGGTTGTCCAGCCTTTTCTGTTTGTGGCGCTTCGCCACGTGCGCGGCTCACGCGCCGCGCACACCATGTATGAAATCGCTTAGTCTTCGGCGATTTCGGTGATGGCGCCCATGGGGCATTCTTCAACGCAGTCGCCGCAGCCGATGCAGGCTTCTTCGTTGGTGGCCTCGACGGTGCCGCCAGTCACTTCCAGGACTTCCTGTGCGCAGCTGTCAACACAAATGCCGCAACCAATGCACTCATCAGCATCAATAACAGGACGGGGCATAACAGTCTCCTCTCGTCGGACTTTGCTTTCGCAGCGTATGAACATTCCCCCGAAAGTTCATGCAGGCAAGATACCACGTATTGCGCGCCTGTGCGGCAGATTTTCAACTTTTTCAATAGATGGTAATAACAGGCTAGAACAGCCGCAAAACCTACTGGTACCCCATGCGTTCTATCTGGTCTTCGTCCATGCCGAAATAGTGGCCCACTTCGTGCACCACGGTCCTGCGCACTTCTTCCACAATGTCCGCGCGCGAGCCTTCCAGGCGCTCGTGCGGCCCTTTGAAGATGGTGATGGTGTCAGGCATTTCGAAGAACCCGTAGCCTTCCGCGCGCTCCGACATGTCTATGCCGTCGTACACACCCAGCAAGTCCGGATCCTCGTCTTCAGCCGGCTCGTCTTCGATCATGAACGAAAGGTTGTCCAGCTGGTCTAAGAACCGCTCCGGAATGCTGTCGATGGCATCCGCCACCACCTGCTCAAACTCGTCGTCAGTAAACGTATACATGGGGGTCCTTCCTGCGCGGGACACTTTGCAAACTGATTGTCTCACAACGTAGGGCGAGTGCTGGCCAGGCCTGGCCGTAAAAAGCGAGCTGTGAACGAATCGCCAAGGCACAAAAACGTAAAAAGCTAGTTATGAACGAATCAGCGTCCGAGGTGCGGGGTTTGAGGTCGTAAAACGCAAGCTATGCACGAACAAACGCCCTGTGAGCACCTTTGAAGGGACCAAGCGCCAACCCGATTCGTTCATAACTGGCTTTTTACGTTTTCCAAGCCTGCCAATTCATTCACAACCCGCATTTTACGACCTCCCAAGAGCTGTCAAGGGTGGTTGCACGGCGCTTGTTCGTTCACAGCTGGCTTTTTGCTTTCGGGCTTGGGACAGGGAATGCCGCACTGGCCATACCTATCCTGACGCTAATAAAACCCCAATTGTGAAGATTTAGAAATCTTGAAATCTTCTTTAGCAGTTAACTTGACAGATACACACTCACATTTTATAGTACTACCTGTAAGCAGAAATCTGGCAGGGCCGTTATACGCCCAGCCAGGCAAAACTAGGTAACAATCCTACAAAGAAGGGAAGTACATATCATGGGAAAGATTTTAGGTATCGACTTGGGCACCACCAATTCCGCCATGGCCGTAATGGAGGGTTCGGAACCCGAAATTTTGGTCAACGCGGAAGGCGACCGCACCACTCCTTCGGTTGAAGGCTTCCGCAAGGACGGCGAGCGCGTGGTGGGCAAGGCCGCTAAGAACCAGGCGGTCACCAACCCGCAAAACACCATCAGTTCCGTGAAGCGCTTCATCGGCCGTTCCTTCAACGAAACCGCCGAAGAGCAGAAGACTGTGGCCTACAAGGTGGAACCCGGCGCCGGCGGCCGCGCGGTCATCAACATCGATGGCAAAAGCTACACGCCGGAAGAAATTTCGGCCATGGTGCTGCAGAAGCTGAAGGCCGACGCCGAAAAGCGCACCGGCAGCCCCATCACCGAAGCGGTCATCACCGTGCCGGCCTACTTCAACGACGCGCAGCGCCAAGCCACCAAGGACGCTGGCAAGATTGCCGGTCTGGACGTGAAGCGCATCATCAACGAACCCACCGCCGCGGCGTTGGCCTACGGCCTGGACAAGCTTGACCACGACGAGAAGATTTTGGTGTTCGACCTGGGCGGCGGCACCTTCGACGTGTCCATCTTGGAACTGGGCGACGGCGTGTTTGAGGTTGCCTCCACCGCCGGTGACAACCACTTAGGCGGCGACGACTGGGACCAGCGCGTCATCGACTGGATGGCTGACAAGTTCAAGGCCGAACAAGGCATTGACCTGCGCAACGACCCCATGGCCCTGCAGCGCCTGAAGGAAGCCGCCGAAAAGGCGAAGATGGAGCTTTCCTCCACCACGCAGGCCAGCATCATTTTGCCCTACATCACGGCGGACGCCAACGGCCCGAAGAACCTGGACTACACGCTGACCCGCGCCGAATTCGAGCGCATCACCAAGGATCTGCTGGACCGCTGCCGCAAGCCCGTTGAGCAGGCGCTGAAGGACGCCGGCCTTTCCGTGGGCGAAGTGGACGAGGTCATTTTGGTGGGCGGCTCCACCCGCATGCCCGCTGTGCAGGACCTGGTGAAGACCATGACCGGCAAGCAACCCAACATGTCGGTGAACCCCGACGAAGTGGTGGCCATGGGCGCTGCCATTCAGGGCGGCGTGTTGGCCGGCGACGTGCAGGGCATCCTGCTTCTGGACGTCACCCCGCTTTCGCTGGGCGTGGAAACCATGGGCGGCGTGATGACCCGCATGATCGAGCGCAACACCACCATCCCCACCCGCAAGACCGAAATCTTCTCCACGGCGGCCGACAACCAGCCTTCCGTTGAGATTCACGTGCTGCAGGGCGAACGCCCCATGGTGGCCGGCAACAAGACGCTGGGCAAGTTCCAGCTGAATGGCATTCCGGCTGCGCGCCGCGGCGTGCCGCAGATTGAAGTCACCTTCGACATCGACGCCAACGGCATCGTGAACGTTTCCGCGAAGGACCTGGGCACCGGCAAGCAGCAGCAGATCACCATCAGCGGATCAACCGCGCTTTCCGACGACGAAGTGGATCGCATGGTGAAGGACGCGGAAGCCAACGCCGAAGAGGATCAGCGTCGCAAGGAAGAAGCCGAAGTGCGCAACAACTGCGATTCGCTGGTGAACGCCACGGAACAGACGCTTTCTGACCTGGGCGACAAGGCCCCGGCCGACGTGAAGAGCGAAGTGGAATCGGCCCTGGCCAACGCCAAGAGCGCCTTGGCCGGCGAAGACATGGAAGCCATCAAGACGGCCACCGAAGGTCTGCAGCAAGCGGGCTACAAGCTGGCCCAGGTGGTGTACAGCCAAAACGACGCCGGTGCGGGCTTCGACCCCAACGCCGCCGCAGGTGCTGCGGGCGCTGCCCCGGCCGATGATGACACCATCGAAGCCGACTACGAGGTTGTGGACGACGACAAGGAAGCGAAGTAAACGCAATGGCCGCTGATAATGAAAAGCGCCTGGACGAAGACTTGCAGCCGCAGCAGGACCAGCAAATCCCTCCGGCTGATCCTGCGCAGGAAGCTGAAGACTTGGTAGCCGAAGCCGAGGCCGTGGTGGAAGCCGCGGCCGCGGCGGCCACCAAAGAAGTGGAAGCCCAGGTGGAAGACGCGTCCGAGGCCCAGGACGCCCCGGCCGCCGACGCCGACGCCGAAGGCGCGCTGGACGCCGAAGCGCTTGCCGCCTTGGCCGCCGAAGCCCTGGAAAACGCCCAGGCGGAAGTGGCCGAATGGAAGGACAAGTACCTTCGCCTGCACGCCGAATGGGACACGTACCGCCGCCGCACCACCGAACAGCGCGCCGAAGAGAAGGCCCGCGCCACCGAAAAGCTGGTGGGGGACATCATCCCTGTGCTGGACGACTTTGAGCGCAGCATAACCTACGCCGAAGAAAACGGCGAAGAGGGCTTGCTGGACGGCGTGCGCGCCGTGTACACCAAGTTGGTGGAGACCCTGAAAAAGGACGGCGTGGAAGTGATAGACCCCGCCGGCGAAGCGTACGACGCCTTGGAAGCCCAGGTGGTGGCCATGGTGGAAGACACTTCGGTTCCCGACGAAACGGTGGCCCAGGTGTTCCAAAAGGGCTACAAGATGGGCATCAAGGTGCTGCGACCCGCCATGGTAACCGTGGCCACCGGCGGCCCCGCCCGCCCCAAGGAAACCCCGGAAGAAGAAGAGTAACCAACAGGGCGGGCCTCCAACCCGCCCTTTTTTAACAAACGCGCGGGCCTTTGCGGCCTCCCCAGCCCCCGTGGCCCCGCAACAACAACCAGAAAGAAGGTGAGACGCATGGCAAGTGCAACTCCTGACTATTACGCAACCTTAGGCGTCTCACGCGACGCGACACCCGAAGACATCAAGAAGGCCTTCCGCACGCTGGCCCGCACGCATCATCCAGATGCCGGCGGCAGCGAAGCCAAGTTCAAGGAAATCAACGAAGCCTACGAAGTGCTGTCCGACGAAAAGAAGCGCGCGTTGTACGACCAGTACGGCACCGCCAAGGAAAGCGAAATTCCCTTCGGCGGCGGCGCGGGCTACGGCAACGTGAACATGGAAGACATCTTCGCGGGCTTTGGCAGCTGGAGCGAAATTTTAGACAGCATCCGTCGGGGCGACGGCGCCTTCGGCAGCTGGGATTTCAGCGGCGGTCGCGCGCAACGCACCACCAAGGGCCAAGACATGAACGTGACGCTGAAGGTGACGTTCGACGAAGCCTTCAACGGCGCGCAAAAGCGCATCACCGTGCGCATTCCGGGCAAGACCGACCCCGACACGTTCACCGTGAAGGTGCCGGCTGGCGCGGTTGACGGCGGTCGTTTGCGCTTCAAAGGCAAGGGCGCCCTTTCGCCGAACGGTGGCCCCGCGGGCGACCTGCTGGTGACCACGAAGATTCAGCCCCACAAGTACTTCAAGCGCAGCGGGTCCGACGTGCTGCTTGACCTGCCCATAACCCCCGCGGAAGCGGCCTTGGGCGCCAGCATGGTGGTGCCCACGCCCGACGGCAGCAAGGTGCGCATAACGGTGCCGGCGGGCACGCAAACCGGCAGCCAACTGAAGGTGCGCGGCAAAGGCGCGCCGGACGTGAAAGGCGGCCCGGCGGGCAACCTGCTGCTGAAAGTGCAGGTGCAGGTGCCCACCACCATGAACGAACAACAAAAACAGGCCATGGAAGATTACCTGGCCGCAACCCCTGAGGACGTGAGGTCATGGCAATAAACGACAGGAACAAGCCGGTCTACATGATCAGCGTGGCCGCCGAACTGGCGGGCGTGCATCCGCAAACGCTGCGCGCCTACGAGCAGAAAGGCCTGGTCACGCCCCAGCGCACCAGCGGCAACACGCGCATGTATTCGCAGGCCGACATTGACCGCTTGGCGCTGATCAACGAACTGACCAGCGAAGGCATCAACTTGGCCGGGGTCATTCGCATCCTTGACCTGCAGGGACGCCTGGACGAACGCGATTCGGAACTGGACGACCTGCACAAGCGCGTGCGCCGGCTGGCAGACCGCGTGCACGAACTGGAAACGCGCGAGCAAGTGACTTCGCTGGTGCGCGCGGCGGATGCTCCCACGTCCATCATCCGGTATCTGCCGTAACAACTGAATAAAGCAAAAAGGAGATGATTCAACATGAACATGGGGAATCTGAATAAACTGGCCATGACGGCCCAAGAAGCGCTGCAGGAAACCATACAGATTGCTTCCGAAGCGCAAAACGCCCAAGCCGAGCCCATCCATATGCTGAAGGCGCTGCTGACCAGCGGCGAAAATAACCTTTCGGCCATCATCAAGCGCGTGGGGGCTGAAGCCGGCAGCCTGCTGAACAGCGTAAACGCCGAAATCGACAAGATGCCCAAGCAACAGGGCGGCGGCATGATGGGCATACAAGGCATGCCCGGTCCGGCACTGATGAACCTGCTTGACGCTGCCGTGAAGGCCGCCGAAAAGCTGGGTGACAGCTACGCCACCACGGAACACTTGCTGATTGCCCTTTCGCAAGACAAGGGCGCGGCGGGGCGCATCCTAACCGGCGCCGGCGTGACACGCAAGAACATAGAAGCGGTGTACGAGGCCCTGCGCGGCGACATGCGCGTGACCGACGCCCAGGAAAAGCCCCAGTTTGAGGCCCTGGAGCAGTATGGCCAAAACCTTACGCAGCAGGCCCGCGAAGGCAAGCTGGACCCGGTCATCGGCCGCAGCGAAGAAATTCGCCGCACCATCCAGGTGCTTTCGCGCCGCACGAAGAACAACCCGGTGCTCATAGGCGAACCCGGCGTGGGCAAGACCGCCATCGTGGAGGGCTTGGCCCAGCGCATTGTGGCGGGCGACGTGCCGGCCAGTCTGAAGGACAAAGACCTCATCTGCCTGGACTTGGCGTCCATGGTGGCCGGCGCGAAGTACCGCGGTGAATTCGAAGACCGCCTGAAGGCCGTGCTGCGGGAAGTAAAGCAGTCCCAGGGGCAGATCATCTTGTTCATAGACGAGCTGCACACCTTAGTAGGCGCGGGTTCCACGGGCGAAAGTTCCATGGACGCCGGCAACATGCTGAAGCCCGCCTTGGCGCGCGGCGAACTGCACGCCATAGGTGCCACCACGCTGGACGAATACCGCAAGTACATCGAAAAGGACAAGGCGCTGGAACGGCGCTTTCAGCAGGTGGTCATCGGCGAGCCCACGGTGGAAGACACCATCGCCATTTTGCGCGGCCTGAAGGAAAAGTACGAAATCCACCACGGCGTGCGCATCACCGACGGCGCCATAGTGGCCGCGGCCGAGCTTTCCAACCGCTACATTTCCGACCGCTTTTTGCCCGACAAGGCCATCGACCTGATGGACGAAGCCGCCAGCCGCCTTCGCATAGAAATTGACAGCATGCCCGAAGAGGTTGACCAGGCCGAACGCCATCTGATGCAAATGCAGATTGAAGAGCAGGCGCTGATGCGCGAAACCGACGACGCTTCCAAGGAGCGCCTGGAGGCGCTGCGCAAGAACATCGCGGAAGCGCAGGACACGTTGGATGCGCGCAAGGCTGCGTGGCACAACGAAAAGGACGTCATCGTGCACGTGCAGAACCTGAAGGCCGACTTGGACGCAGCCCGCGGCGAATACGAGCGCGCGGAACGCGACGGTGACCTGGGGTTGGCGTCCGAAATTCGCTACGGCCGCATTCCCACCCTGGAAAAGCAGTTGGCCGAAGCGGAAGCGGAACTGAACGCCAAGCAAAACGACGGCGCCATTTTGAAGGAAGAAGTGACCTCCGACGAGATTGCGGAAGTGGTTTCGGCGTGGACGGGCATCCCCCTGCAGAAGATGATGCAGGGCGAAATGGCCAAGCTGGCGGATTTGGAAGACCGCCTGCGGGCGCGCGTGGTGGGCCAAGACGAAGCCGTGGCCGCCGTGGCCGGGGCCATTCGCCGCAACCGCGCGGGCCTTTCCGACCCCAACCGGCCTATAGGCAGCTTTTTGTTCCTGGGCCCTACCGGCGTGGGCAAGACGGAACTGGCCAAGGCGTTGGCGGAATGCCTGTTCGACGACGAACGCAGCATGGTGCGCATAGACATGTCCGAATACATGGAAAAGTTCAGCGTGCAGCGCCTGATAGGCGCGCCTCCAGGCTACGTGGGCTACGACGAAGGCGGCCAGCTGACCGAAGCCGTGCGCCGGCGCCCGTATTCGGTGGTGCTGCTTGACGAAATGGAGAAGGCGCACCAGGACGTGTTCAACGTGCTGCTGCAGGTGCTTGACGACGGCCGCCTGACCGACAGCCAAGGCCGCGTGGTGAACTTCAAGAACACCATCATCATCATGACGTCCAACGTGGGCAGCGACTCCATCCGCGAGCTTTCGGGCGGCGATGATTCGCTGGAAAGCATGATGAGCGGCAGCATGGACAACATGGCCAAGCGCATGGCAGAGCTGTCCACCAAGATTCAGGACGCCCTGCGCGGCACCTTCCGCCCAGAGTTCCTGAACCGCATAGATGACGTGATCACGTTCAACAACCTGTCCATCAGCGCCATGGAGCCTATTGTGGACCTGCAGTTGGAAGACGTGCGCAAGCGCCTGGCCGACCGCTCCATCACGCTGGACGTGACGGATGCCGCCCGCGAAGGCTTGGCCATAGACGGCTTCGACCCCACCTATGGCGCCCGCCCGCTGAAGCGCCTGATCCAGCGCCAGGTGGTAGACCGCATAGCCGATGCCGCCGTGCACGGCGAACTGCTAGACCGCAGCCACGTCCTGATAGACATGACCCCCGAAGGCGGCTACACCTGCCAGGTAGAACCGCCCCTGGAGCTGGATTTGTCCCAGCTGTAGCACGAACGACGGGCGCGAGCGTGACAGAAGGTGCACGCTCGCGCCCAAGTGCCCCGCCCCCGGTGTGCGCAGTTCGTGCACAAACTGGCGGGGTATTGCACGCAACTGCGGCTTATGTAATAAAATGGCTCCATGCGTCAAAAGTTGAAAGACATATTGAGTGACTTTCGCACGCCGCTGCAAAGCGCCGGGATTGTCTTTATGTTTTTGCTGGTGTTCGTTATTGTGCTGTGGGCCATCATGGCGCTGGTCCGCATCGTTATGGGGTAGGCACCCATGTGGCCCCGGTTAACCCTGCGTGACCTGCGGATTATCGCCCACTACCTGGGCGTTTTGGTGGCGTTTTCTTCGCTTACCTACGTGGTGCCGCTGGTCACGGCGGTGGTGCTGCAGGAATGGGAGCCGCTGGCGCGCTACTTGGCGGCGGCCGGGTTCAGCCTGATCGTAGGCATGATCTTGCAGTTCATGTACGTGCAGCCGGGGCGGTTGAACCGTCAGCAGGCCCTGGTCGTCACCGGCTTGGCGTGGATTCTGCTGGCCTGGATTGCTTCCTTCCCGCTGTTTTTTTCCGGGCACTACGTCACCTACACCGACGCCCTGTTCGACGGTGTTTCGGGCCTGACCACCACAGGCGCCACCACCCTGGTTGACCTGGACCACCTGTCTAACACCGACAACATGTTCCGCTTCATACAGCACCTGATAGGTGGCTTGGGGCTCATCGTGGTGGCTCTTTCGTTGGGGCTGTTCGGCCGGGGCGCGGCAGGCAGCCTGTACAATTCCGAAGCGCGCAGCGAACACGTGGTGCCCAACGTGGTGCACACCACGCGGTTCATTTCGCGCGTGGCGCTTACGTTCATTGTGATTGCTACCGTGGTGCTGACGGTGTTTTGCCTGATGGCGGGCTTGGAACCGCTGCGAGCGCTGCTGCACGGTTTTTGGCTGTCCATCACCGGCTTCGTCACAGGAGGCTTTGCGCCCACCAGCCAAAGCGTCATGTATTACCATTCCTTCGCCATGGAGCTGTTCTTGATATTGCTCATGTTGGTGGGCTCCATCAATTTCGTGCTGCATGACGAAATCTGGAAGGGCCGCCTGCAGTCGTTCTTCCAAGACATCGAAACGCGCACCATGATGATCTGGCTGATCGCGGTTACCGTGGTCATGGCGCTGGCCATGTGCGCGAACGGATCCTTCAATTCGTTGGGCGTCATGCTGCGCCGCGGCCTGTTCATGATTGTGAGCGCCTTCACCACCACCGGCCTGCAAAACATCACGTCTAACCAGCTCACATCCGCGTTTTCTTCCGGCGCCTTCCTGGTTATAGCGCTGATCATGGCGGTGGGCGGCAGCGCGGGCGGCACGTCGGGCGGCATGAAGCTGTACCGCGTGGGCATAGTGGCGAAGTCCATGGTGGCCACCATCAAGCAGACGCTTGCGCCCGATTCTGCGCGCGTGGTGGTCACGTACTACCACGTGGGCCGGCGCACCCTGACCACCGAAGTGTCCCGCGAGGCGCTGACGGTGTTTCTGCTGTTCGTGGTCACCTACGTGTTGGGCACGCTGATAGGCGTGGCGTACGGCTACGACGCCACGCAGGCCATCTTCGAATCGGTGGCCATGACCAGCAACGGCGGGCTTTCTTCGGGCATCGTTTCGCCCGGCATGCCCTTTGGGCTGGAAGTGGTGTACATCTTCCAGATGTGGGCCGGCCGTCTGGAGTTCGTGACGCTGTTGGCCCTGATAGTGGAAGTGTTCACGTCGCTGAAGCCGCACCGGAAGGCGGTGGGGCAATGAAGGTGACGCGGGGGACTAAGGCGTTTGCAGCTTGCGGCGCGGCCGCCCACGGCGCTGCTGCGGGCGTGGCCGCGCTGGCGTGCGCGCTGGTTTTGGCGGCCGTGCTGGCGGTTGCGGGCTTTGCGCCGGCTTGCGCGTTCGCGGTGGAAAGCACCGGCAACACCGCCACGGCCAACCAAGCGGGCAACACCAACAGCAACACGAACGCCAACAAAAACGCGAACGACAACCTGAACTTGAACATGTCCTACCTTGACCTGGGCGAAGAAAACTTCGTGGACCCCCAGCAGCAGCCTGACAGCTCGTTCATCTACGACACCACCATCACCGACTTGGCCACCGCCGACACCTACCTGGAAGGCCAAACGGTGCAGGTGGTAGGCGAAGTGGTGGGCGACCGCGTGCAGGCGGAAATGGACTTCGACCACATGTGGCTGGTGCTGGCCGACGCCGACAGCACCACCATTTCTTGCTACATGGACACCAAGTACGCCAGCCTGGTGGACACTTTCGGCCGCTACGGCCAAACGGGCACGCAGCTGCAGGTGCGCGGCGCGTTCAACCTTTCGTGCACCGAACACCAAGGCCAAACGGACATCCACGTCACCTACGCCAGTATTTTCGCCAAAGGCAGCGTGAACCAGGTTGATGTGAAGCCCACCGACTTCCTGTTTGGCCTGGTTCTGGTGGCCATCGGCCTGCTGATGATGGGCATTTTCTTCGTGGTCCGGGAACGTTCGAGGTAGCAGGTGGGTTTGGCGGCAGCGCTCACAGGCGAAGTGGTAAGGCTGGACCGCGGCTTGCCGCTGGTGCAGCTGGAAGGCGGCCAGCAAGTCCGCTGCGAACACGCCACTGACCTGGTGAAAGACGGAGCCCTGCGCGCCGTGGTGGGCGACATTGTGCGCGTGGAGCGCCCCGAAGGCCACGACTGCGGCGTCATCTGCGAAATTCTGCCGCGCCGCAACCAGCTGGTGCGCAAGGACCCTTCCGAGCGCGCCGTGCCCCAGGTGCTGGCTGCCAACTTCGACGTGGTGGTGGTGGCCCAGCCGCTTTCGCAGGTGAATGCGCGCCGCTTGGAGCGCGAACTGGTGTTGGCGTTTGAAACCGGCGCCGAAGTGGCGGTGGTGCTGACCAAGGCCGACCTGGCCGAAGACGAATCCGCGGTGGACCAGGTGCGCGAAAGCGTGCGTGCGCGCGTGGGCGCCGAAGTGCCCACGTTGGTGGTTTCGGACCAGGACAGCCGCGGGGTGGAAAGTCTGCGCGCGGTGTTGGCCCCCAACAAGACCGCCGTGTTGGTGGGCAGAAGCGGGGTGGGGAAGTCCAGCCTGATCAACCTGCTGGTAGGCGAAGACGTGCAGGCCACGGGCAGCGTTCGCGAAGGCGACGGCAAGGGCCGCCACACCACCGTCAGCCGCCAGATTGTGGAAATCCCCGGCGGCGGCCGCGTGATGGACATGCCCGGCGTGCGCGGCTTAGGCGTGTGGGAAGCCGAAGCCGGCATTGACGCCGCCTTCGCCGACATCCAGGAATTCGCCGCACAATGCCGCTTCCGCGACTGTACCCACCAGGCAGAACCCGGCTGCGCCGTGCGCGCCGCCGTGGAAGCCGGCCTGGTAAGCCCCCAACGCCTGGAGTCCTACCTGGGCCTGCGCCAAGAAGTGAACACCCTGCGCGAACGCAAAGAGCAAGCCCGCCGCCGCAAGGGCGAAAAACACTCCACCACCAAAAAACGCAAACGCTAAAGGCGCACAGGCGACAAAGCAAGGCCCGGGCCTGCATGAACCACGCGAAGCAGGTTGGCAAACCCCGCGTGCATGATGCTCCTATAGTTGTAAACCCCCGTTTTCGATCTTTTTTAGAAGCTCCTCGTAGGCCCTCTCTATCTTCGGATGGCGTTCCGAGCAAGCGGTGCCACAGCAATCGGGCGCGGCAAAGCCCAGATCTGCGGCAGGCATGCGAAGGCGGTTGGCAGCGCCGTCGAGGAATCTACTCCGGGGCACAGTCTGCTCCCGTTGGGCGAACGCACAAAGCGCACCCGGGGCACAGTCCGCTCCCGTTGGGCGAACGCACGAGGCGCGCCCGGGGCACTACGGCGGGGTTATTAGGGCAAGGGAAGGAAGGGCAGATTGTCTGGGGGCTGGGCCTTCGCCTTCGGCGACGCGGGCGGGCTGCTGCCTTGGGCTTGCCTCGTGCTGGGCCTTCGCCTTCGGCGACGCGGGCGGGCTGCTGCCTTGGGCTTGCCTCGTGCTGGTTCCCCGCGCACCCGCGCGAATGCGCGGGCGGAACGGGTTCGCCGTCTTCTTTCCCCGCCTGAACCCATTGTGTGAACGACGAAGGCGCGGCCACGGCGGCAGGCGCGGGTTGCCCGCGCGTTGTGTGAACGACGAAACGCCCGATTTCGTCGTTCACACAACGAAA